>JAJRRE010000094.1 GCA_024279745.1 Alphaproteobacteria bacterium | reverse complement strand
GGCCGCCAGGGCGATCCGGGACATTCTAAATTCTATCTGTCGCTCGAAGACGATCTGATGCGCATCTTTGGGTCTGACCGGATGGACGGAATGCTCAAGAAACTTGGTCTTGAAGACGGCGAGGCGATCACCCATCCATGGATCAACAAGGCGCTGGAAAAAGCACAACAAAAGGTTGAAGCGCGCAACTTCGATATCCGTAAGCAGATCCTCAAATATGACGACGTGATGAATGATCAGCGCAAAGTGATATTCGAGCAGCGCCTCGATATCATGGCCGATGACGATGTGTCCGACGCCATTGAAGACATGCGTTTTCAGCTGCTTGATGAAATCGTCGCCGCGCATATTCCTGAAAATGCCTATGCCGAACAATGGGACACCGATGGGCTGAAAGAAGAGATCGAGAAAATTTACGGTCTCGATTTACCGCTGGTTGACTGGGCAGCCGAAGAAGGTATTGCCAATGAGGAAATTCGCGAGCGCCTGGTGAGGGAAGTGAATGCGCGTGTTGCCAAGAAAAATATCGATATCGGCAGCGCCCTGATTTCTGAACAGCAACGGGCCATCGAGATATTGGAGGGCTTTAGCGCGCGCTCAAACGGCGAGGATATCGAGCTGAGTGAGGAGGAGGCGGCTGACTATTTCAAAGCCCTGCAAATCAACGCGATTGTCGAAGAGGCTCCTGAACAGACGCCCGCCGCTATTGGTAAATCCTTCATGCGCCAGACCGAAAAGATGGTTCTGCTGCAGACGCTAGATACTTTATGGCGTGAACATTTGGTGACGTTGGAGCATTTGCGCCAGGTGGTTGGATTTCGTGCCTATGGGCAGAGCGATCCGCTCAACGAGTATAAATCTGAAAGCTTTGGTTTGTTTGAAACCATGCTGGCTCGTCTGCGCGAGCAGGTAACGGGAACCATGATGCATATGGATTTATCCGATGATGGCAGTGTGCCGGTGGAAGAGGCGCAATTGCCAGAAATGCATGCTCATCATATCGATCCGTTGTCCGGCGAAGATGAATTGGATGGCGGCGGTTACAGTGATGTCAACATAAGTGCGCAGCCGGTTGTGTCACGCCGGGCCGCGTCGGAACGCGACCCCAAGGATGCCTCGACATGGGGCAAAGTCGGGCGCAATGAGAAATGTCCGTGCGGATCGGGCAAAAAATACAAGAAATGCCACGGCCGCCACGATTAGATGCGAAGTTTCAACAGCTTGCCATGGTTCAAATAGAACCATTTCGACGTGGCGGAGTTGCGATAAGTTTAGATAGCGGCGGCGGGCGGTTTCAGTGTTAAAACCGTGCGCCGTGAGTTGTCGTCGAGGATTGGTGTAGCAATCCTTTAACCGCGCTGGTCATGCCTACCGAATGATTCACTTTGGGCTGCTGATAACAAATATCTTCGTCCTTATCGCGGCTTCGTCGCTCCTCGCCCAGTTTCACCATGCGAAGTTTGCGCATCGGCTTTTGCACCAGCAGATCTTCGGTGCCGGCGTCCTGGATGTAATAGTTCTTACCGCACACATTAATTCGCGGCGGAACTTTGGTGCGCTCAAATACATCATAGGCCTGTTTGAGATTTTGCCAGAACGAGAACCATTTATGGTTTTCGTATGGTGCGATATTTTTGGTGGTCATTCGAAACGGATAGATATGCAATTGAAACCGTTTTTGGCCTTTATGAATGGCTTTTGCAGACAGTGCTTGAATTTCATTCATCGCCGGGTTGGTCATGGCAAAGCAGCCAACCGACGAGCAGCCGCCGTGCAGCAAGATGTAGGAGCCGGTGCGGCCATTGGCGCGGTCAAAGCGATTGGGAAAGCCGATATTAATCGACTTGGGCCATTTGCCAACACGGCGCAACTGCCGCCAGCCAACAGAATAAAACCCTTCAGGATTTTGTTTGTCGCCTTCAGCCAGTTTTGGGCCAAGCGAGCCGGACCAATGGCAAATCGGATAGGTTTCAAACAGCTCATATTTCTGCCCGCGCAACAGCCATATTTCCATTTCAGACTCGGCCTTGAACATGCGCACAAACATCGGCGTGCCCAGCTTAAAGCCGCGCTCAGCCAGCCGTTGAGGTAATGTGTCGATAGATGGGGCGCCGGGAAAGGGTTGTTCGCCGCGGGCAAATTTGCGCTGCCACTCAATGCGCAGCGGCGCGACGTCGTCGAGTTCGATTGTGAAGGCAGAAGCGGCGCGCGGGTTTAGCAATGCAGCGCAAAGGATCAAAGCCGCACAAGTAAATCCCCTTATGACGGTTATATTGTTTTTAGCAGGTATATTGCTTCTTGCCACAAGCCGGTTAGGCATATGGCGGTATGAGACACGACCTGACTGCAACTTCAACTGCAAAACAAACTCCCCCAATTTCGATTTGGGCAATTATTGGCCCTCAAATCGAATCCCCATCTTCCTCTTGCCATTTAGCTGCGAATAAACCTGATACTCAAGTTGGATAAGGTGTAAGCAGTTAACAATATTGGATAAGTTTGGAAAAGTGTTGCAAGGACACATGCCTGAACAAAATTAAATTTTGCCAAGGGCATAAAATCAGAAATTCATGAGTAATTCGAAAAGGCACATGGTTAACCTGCACCGCAGCCAGGGGTTAACTTGCGGTTTCCGTGCAATGGGTTAGTCGCAGGCGTAAAATTATAACGTTTATCGCAAAGCGAAACCATTGGCGGTAGTTTACCGGTTTCAAATAGATCATAGCCTGTTTTTAAATCCGCCCAATAGGGGTCCCATTTGCTGCCGGCGAATTTCTTCATGTTTTTTGCGCTCATGCGAAAGGGAAAGACATGCACTGGAAAGCGTAAATGGAGGGC
>JAJRRE010000093.1 GCA_024279745.1 Alphaproteobacteria bacterium | reverse complement strand
TTGACGCCATCGGCGAGGCCCGTTTCAACGGCCCGATTTCCCGAATAGGTCCGGGCTTGCGTATCGCGCACCTGTTGTGCGGTGATGCCCCTTTGCTTTGCGACATGCTCGACAAAACTTTCATAGATCTCGTCAACCCCGGCGCTCATTTCCGAGCGGGCGCTATGGGTGAGCGCCTGATAGATATTGCCGTCGGCCTTGTGCGCTCCGGCGTGAATGATGGTGGGCTCAATGCCCGCGCTGTCGAACATCTGCTGATAGCTGGTGTGAATGATGATGACGCCGATTGATCCGACTGTGCTTGACCTTGTGACAAAGAACTCATGGGCCGTGCAGCCAATGGCATAAGCGGCTGATGCCGACAGATTGGCGGCAATGGCGGTGACGTGCTTTTTACTCTTGAGCACTTCCAACGCATCAGTGAGGTCAAACAAACCGGCGGCCATACCGCCACCGCTGTCAATATCGAGCACCACTGATTTTATGGCGTCATCTTTGGCGAGCTTTTTAAACTGCTCGGCCAGCCCCTCGTAAGAGGTCATATAGCCGCCATAGTCGCCAAGCCATGCGCCGCGATCGAGCAGCAATCCCCCGACCGGCACAATAGCGATGCCATCCGTTGTGACGCGATAGCCGCCAGAGCGCACTGGAGATCCTGCAAATTTGCTCATCCCGGCCCCACCCAGCGAAAGCGAAAGCTTGTCGTCAAACGCCTTGGTGCGAATGGCCGCTTCAAGCTGCGCCGCCGCCCCGGCTTCCATCGCCAGAGGCTGGTTGGAAACCTTGGAGCCCAGATAATAGGACAAGCCGGGACCGGGGCCACCGGACCCTTGCATGTTCTGCTCATGTGAAATAATTTCTGCCATGAGCGGATTGAAACAAACAAAAATTAACGACAATCATTTTTGAATGGTTAACGGCGGGCCTTTCGTTAACTATTTGCCATAGTTCGGGTTTTTTACGCGCTGAGTTTTGCCGTTGACGACGCGGGTGTAGAACCGCCCGGCCCGCTTGGGCTGAGCAGCCGCATCGCGCTTGCTGCTACCTGTCTTTGCTTTGGCTTTGGGCGAGGTCTTTGCTTTTTCCGCCGCGCTTTTATTGAGATAGGCACCGCCTTCCAGCATGGCTTTGCGACCTGCTTTGTCGAGCGTCTGGAACTTCGCCTTTTGAGCAGGTGACAGTGCTGAGAATTTCTGCTGCAGAGAACCTCCGGCAATGGCCGTGCGCTTGTCCTTGTGCCATTTGGCCTGCCCGGCGGCATCCATTTTTTTCATATTTTGCACGTCTTTGTAACCAGCGTGAGCAAGATCCATAAAGCCAACTGCTGCTGCCACAGGCAAGACAGGCCCCGCCATGAAAGCAGCAGTGGTAATGCCAGCATAGGCTCCGGCCTTCGTTCCGGCTTTGGCCTTGGCACCAGCGCCGCCCTTGGTATTATAGGCTGCCTGAGCAGCCGCACTGACCGCGATTATCGGAGCAAGGCCGCGCGTCACGGCGAACTTGCCGACAGCCTTGAGCCCCCGTGCAAGGCGTTTTGTGCTGCGTGAGGCTTTGTAGCCAACGGCAGCGGTAGACGCAACCGCAACAGAGCCTCCTGCGCTACCAGCACTATCACCAAATGCCTTCTGACCAGCAATATTGCCGACCTGATAAATTGCATTGGCAGCTGCCAGATGTCCCATACGGCGGGATAAATTGGCCCCCATTCGAGATAATTTGGCAGCTTGCATCGACTGCAACGCCCGATTTCCATTAGCACTGGCTTTGGATAGGGCTTTATCCGCTTTGTTATATTTACCCTCCTTGTCATACAAACGGCTTTTTGCTCGATCACTTTGACGATAACCATTCAATGCTTTGGCATCTTTGGCGGCATTAATTGAACCATGCCCCATCGACTGAGCTCCTTTGTAACCCATAATGGCCAAACCACCTGATACCGCCCCATCTGCTGCCTGCGATTTTACAGAACGCCCTTTGCTTGCTACCTTCGTCTTCGCCATTTTCATCTGATTTTCTCCTGTATCGGCATTAGCCCCATTTGAATTCGCGGCCACCATTGCTGCGCCACTGACTAGGGAAATGCCAACCACTTTCGCGCTACCTGGTAATTTACTACCTGCCTTGCCCAGCAGCTTTGCTCTTTTGAGCCACGGGCTTTTGGGATTGCCTTTGCCTGTGACTTTGGCGGCTTCTTTCAGGGCAGCCTGCAAATCGGCTTTGAGAACCCGACCGCCCTGACCGTTGCCCTTGACCTTGAGACCCAGCTTGTTTGCCTGCGCTTTAAGTGCCTCAAATGTACCAGCCTTCGGAGCTGATGGTTTTGTCACCTTGGCACCGCTCTTCTTGCCCACTGCTGCTTTTGCCGCTGCCTTGGGGTCCGCCAGAAAATCATCAGCCATAGCTGCCACCGCTTTGACTTGTGCAGCGGCAACCGTCGCCTTTTGCACGCCAGGCATGACGGCTTCTTTGACCGTATAGGCGAGGTTTGCGGTTGAGGCCAATGCCGTTGTCGCGGTGAAGGTATCAACAGCCATTAAAGCAGATTTACTACTGCTTTCCTTGGCCTTTTCGCGCCCGACAAAATGGGAATAGGCCGCATCGGCAGCCAGGAAGCTCGATAATGCCACACCCGCCACAATGGTTTTGGGAGATTTGATATTTTTCAGCTGACCTGCCAGCGCCTGCGCATAGCGCGCCTTGCTGGCTGTTTTAATACCCGAATTGACCATGGGCGCTGCTTTTGCTCCCAAATCAACCAGCTGACGGTTCGCCGCCAATTGGGCTGTCAGCATATATTGGCGTGTTCCACTGGCGATCTTGTGACCGGCATAAGCACCGATGCCAACGGCCCCGGCCTGTCCGCCCAGCGTGATCACCTTGTTAAGCGGGCTATTGTCCTGCTTTGCAGCTTCCGCTTTGGCTTTTTCCGCTTCCGCTTCTGCCTTTTTGGCTGACGCGAGCGCCCGTTTGGTCTTCTGATCTCTCTTGTGAGCCGCCCGGTCCGCCGCTTTTTCGCGCCGGTCTATCGCCGCTTCGTATTTCGGGCCAGAGAGCCCATCAATCGGACCGGTATATTGGCCAGCGGCCAGCATTTCACGCTGCATGGCCTTGATGGCTGGCGATGGTTTGGCTCTTGTGCGTTTTTTTCTTTTTGCCATTAATGTAACACCTTCTCTTCCTTGCTGTTCTCCTGGTCGTGGTCGTCTTCGGCCTCTTCCTCATCATCCGGCTCAACAGCGCCATTTTCCTTGCCATTGCCAGGTAGAGCGTTGGGCTGGGGACCAGCTTGCAGATCGCCAAGGCCGCGTTCGCGGCGCTCAGCCTGTTCGCGCTGCTGTTGGTCCATGACATCGATGTAATCGCGGCCCTGCTCGGCGGCGATGTCTTGCAGGGTTTCTGTACCCATCTGCAAGCGCAGCTGCTGGCCCTGA
This sequence comes from Alphaproteobacteria bacterium, assembly GCA_024279745.1. Classification (GTDB taxonomy): domain Bacteria; phylum Pseudomonadota; class Alphaproteobacteria; order Rhizobiales; family Hyphomicrobiaceae; genus JAJRRE01. Next base: position 3,094 of record JAJRRE010000093.1, on the reverse strand, counting down.
CTTTCTTTCACCGGATCAAGGATCGGCGCACCCTGCGTCAGGAACTTGCCGCGAATAAGCGCATCACGGGCCTCATAGAAATCCAGTGGGCTGACGCCTTTGGGCAGCGCAAAGCCACCATAAAACACAGATTCTTCCAGAAAAGAGGCGACCATTTTCATGCCAAGATTGGAGGTCAGCAATTCGCGCCGCGCCTCATAATGACGATAGCTGGTCGCTGCCGCCATTTTGGCCGATGAATAATTGACCTGGCTATAGTCCTGGCTAACCTGAATAGGATCGGTGCCAGTGCCAGCCGCATAGCTCTTGGTTGACTGCGCCTGAAATTCACCAAGGCTGGTCGCCCCTTGTCCAGGCGAGAGCATTTTAAGGTCTTCACCGGGCCAGAGCACCGGTATTGATGCGCCGTTAAAGCGCAGCGAAATACGCTCATGATGCTCCATGGCCGCCTCAAGATTTTCTTCGGCCAGGTCAGTCACTGAGGTCGCTTCATCGGGACCCATACCATCAATGATCTCCAGCGCGTCTTTATAATTCTGCTGTGAAGTCAAAACGGCAGCATAGCTGGCTTGTAAAATACTCTGCTGCAGAGCGGTTTCTGTGTATTCCGCACCCATTTTCATGCTCGAAATGACCGGGGCAAAGGCAGAAATACCCCTTGTCTGCCCAGCGCGTTCTATCTCGAAAAAGTGCATGCCGATGGGACGGCCCCATGCTGTTTCACGCGCTATTTTCGTCCAATTCAGGGACTTGATGTTGATATAGCCGGTGTCCGAGGGGTGGCCATCGCGCACATGGTAGGCAATGGGGGCTGAAAAGCGGTCGAGCTCAATACCGTTTTTGAGATATAGAGACTCAGCGCGACCATTGGGATTTGACAGCCGGTCAATATCGATCGACTGAAAACAGGTCTTCCATTTGCGCTGGTCATTCCATTCAGCGGCTTCAAAAACCTCGCCATCAACAAACAGGCTGTCATGAGCCAACGCCATTTTTTGTGTAAAATTCAAACGCCGCCCTGCATCTACTGAAAAATCCAGACTATGCGCATAGCTATCCCAGATCCGCTCGAATTCCTGCGCCCAGCGCATCGCCTCGTCTTGATCAATGCCCAGAAAGCGAAAATCAGGGCGACACGAATATCGCAGTTTTTTACCGATAACGCCAAGCCTCGAGGCGCGAACGGCCTGCGCGGCGTAAGGATGGTTGCGTCGGAGGTCGCGTGCCCGTGCCCGGACCTTGTCGGCATCAAAACGGATATCGGCATCGGCGCTTTTCAGCGGTGGACGCCACAAGGCCAGATTGGAATTGACCTGGCTGGCACCTGTATATGAATTGCGCATGCCCATGGACATGGCGGCGCGGCTGTTGGCCTTGACGCGAATGCGCGGCTTTGCGGCTTTGGCCGCATTCGCGATGACGGCTGGTGGTACTTTCGCACCAGCACTGTTTTGTGTTGATACTTCCATCAAACATACCCCCGCCCTGTAAACCGGGCCGGACGGCCACGGCGTGTGGTCGGCTGGTCAAGCGGGCGCACTTCGATCAGCTCGGGGTCACTCATGGCATCCGCGCAGCTCTGCCGGATCTGGTTATAATAGGCAATGAGCGCAGGTAGTGGCTGATCGGAATAGCTCAAAGAGCGCCCTTTGTGGCCGACGGACTGTACCTGTTTGCCGAGCATGCGGGCGTCGATCGCAGCCTTGAGGTCGCGAGCCAATTGATGACATGGGGTCATTTTGAGATCTTCCTATCTATACATGCGTGCTGCCAGAGCGTCCAAGCGCTTGCGGCGCTGCTCTTTGGCGTTCGGTCGGTCTTTGGGACCGTTTTGTTTTGGCCGTTTGGCTTTTTGGTGCTGTTTGCTGCTCAAATCTGACTTGTTATCCGAGGTGGGTTTGGCCCTGCCAGAGCGCGTTTTACGGCCTTTTTCCTTCGTGTCCGGGTTTTGATCCGCTTCCAGCGGGCCAATCAGGTGCATATTGAGCATATGCGCCATCCCGGCCTGCATGGCCTCGCAATCCAGAAAATGGTTCTCTTTGGAGCGCGCGATCCATTGCGGTGCACCATTGGGGCGGCGAATGCGCGCTTCGGCGACGATCTGCTTGCAATAATCATTCGATATATCGGCAGGCAACAGCCATGAGCCGGGCTGATCATCGGGCCAGCGGATGCGCTCATGCACCCAGCTCTTGCCGTGATCGGTGTTGAGCATCACCAGATCGAGCCCGTATTTTTTAATCTGACCCTTGGAGTTGACATTCTGCCTACTAACAGTCAACGGCTTGTCCATGGTGGCGCGGCCCTTGGTCGGATAGGCCAGACGCGGGAACTTGCGGCAGAACTCATAGACCTTGTTGACCGGCACCATATAGGGCTTTCCGGGGCGATAGCCGCTATCAATGAAGGCGCGGCGAATGACCAGATCGCCAATGGGGCGCTGTAACAGGCTGGCCAGATCGCCCCAGACCTCGTTTTGTGTGGTCATGCCGTGCAATTCACCGGCATCGATGAGCCAGCTGCTGGCGCGATGTCCCCAGCCGCGAATGACATAGATCAGGCGGCGCTTTTGCACGTCCACCGTCATGGTCAAAATGCGCACGCCTTCCGGCAGCTCCAGCATTTTGTAAGTGCGTTTGAGGTCGGCAACTTCCTGCCATTCCGGCACATCGCCGCCACCTGGCGCGAACAGCTCGCCGAATCCGGTATTTATGACGCCCTTCAATTTTTCCTGCTCGCCGGACTGCTTGGCGGCGAGATATTGCGCGGCGCGATCGCCAAACGAGCGGAATGGCGTGCAAAGGCCCGATACCCAAAAGGACAGGGTCGTGGTTTCGGGCGGCTTGCCGGTGACAGTGCCGTCCTTGTCAATATTTTGACCGGGCGCGACATAGACACCGCGCTCATTCATCTTTTTCTTGTGGTGCTCCTCAATGACGCCGCCGCAACGTGCGCAGCTCATGTGCGCCTTGCGCTTGGCCTGCGCCGGATTCCATTCATCCAGAATATGCAGCTGCTTGAATCGCGGCACAAAATATTCATCGCATTCCGGGCATGGCCACGACCAATGGTGCATAGTTCCGGACTGAAATTG
>JAJRRE010000092.1 GCA_024279745.1 Alphaproteobacteria bacterium | reverse complement strand
TGATCGACATCGGCCCCAGGCCAGGCAGCATTCCGATAAATGTGCCAAGCAAACAACCGGCAACAACCATCAATAAATTCTTCAAAGACAGGGCCGCGGTTAGACCCAGAAGTATGCCATCCAGCATCCCCGCCTCCTTTTATGATGTAACGATAAACCAGGGCCAGGGTCTAAGAACGATATCGAGAAGTTTCTCAACCAAAAACCAGATTAGAAAAGCGGCGCTCAACGCAATTGGCAGCATGACGTGAAGCTTTCTTTCGCCTAGCAAAAAACCTGTCCCGGTGAGAAACAAAGTGGTTGACCCGATAAAGCCTAGCGGGCGCAGAAGCATGGCGTAAGCTGCCATGGCCAGCAAAATTCCAACTGCTTGTGCGATATGAAATGGTTTGAGCTGTGAGATTTGGAGGCCACCCGATCCTGACCCACTGCTGGTCGGTGAAGGTGATCCAAATATAATAATAAGGGCAATGACCGCGCCCGCAATGGATAACACCTTTGGCATGGTGTTGGGCAGGAACGACATGTTCATTTCAAACGGCAAGAGATTGGCTTGCATGGTTACGAAAGCCGCATAGCCATAGGCGGCGCACAGCGCAAGAAATATAATGGCGATACTGCGTTCAAGTGTCATTCTTATACTCTCTTACTTATACGCGCGTAACTGGTTTGGTTTTGCTCAATGGCCACGCGTATAAATTTCATGCCGTATCGTGTTCGGGGCTAAACACTATGCATCAGCGAGGGTACAGCGCGCGTTGCCCATACCCTCGCCTTGTCACATTACTTTTTCAAGAACCCCAATTCGATCATCAATGCCTTGATCGTCGTTTCTTGTTTTTCCAGAAACTTTGTGAAATCGCCGCCGGAATTATGGATATTCACCCAGCCGTTACGCTTTCTCACTGCTTCCCACTCCTTGGTTTTATACATCGCAGCAATAACGTCTCGGTAAGCTTTGGCTTTGTCAGCCGGCAGTCCCGGGGCGGCAAAAAATCCACGCCAATTTACGAACTGCGCATCGTATCCTTGTTCTTTGAATGTTGGCGCATCAGGAAGCGCATCGACCCGCTTTGCCGATGTCACACCAATAACGCGCATTTTGCCCGCCTTGACCAGCGCCACCGCCTCCGAAAAGCCCGTTGAGCCAACAGAAACCTCGCCAGCCAACAGCGCGGCATTCAGCTTGCCTCCAGTATCATAAGGAATATATTTCACCTTGGTTGGGTCGGCGCCAGCGGATTTAAAGATCATGGCGGCCACCAGATGGTCCATACTGCCAGGAACTGACCCCCCCCCCATTGACACCGACTTGGGGTCCTTCTTGTACTTGGCGGCCAGGTCTTTGAAACTCTTAATCGGGCTGTTGCTGGGAACAATCAGCGCCGCATAGTCTCCAATCGTACCGGCAATCATAGTCAGGTCGCGGAAATTATGCGGAAAACGGCCAATCAGGGAGCGAATAACAATTGGTGTCGAATTGACCATGAGCGTGCCGTGGTTTGATTTGGCATTCTCGATCAAAAAACCGATCGCCTTGCCGCCGCCGCCGCCAGACATGTTTTCAAATGATGCCGTGCCGACAAGGCCTGATTTGGTCAATGCCTCACCGGTTCCGCGAGCCGTTCCATCCCAGCCTCCGCCAGCGCCGCCAGGAATAAGAAAGTGAATCGCGTCCAACTTTTTGTCTGCAGAAAACGCGGGACCAGCTAGCGCAATTGTACTTAGCGAAGCCGCTGCAACAAAGCTCGCGCCGATCTTCAGATGACGAAATTTTAACATAAGGTCTTTTCTCCGTTTAAGGTTACTCCCGCAAAATTCCTTGCGCCGCAGTCTTCTGTCGTCTGCCTAGGCAGACGACAGAAGGAAATATTTGAGATAAACGACTGTAGCGCAGGTCAGATGAAAAGCCGCACAGCAATAATTTTTGGCGACTGCAATAAAGTTTTTCATCCCCGGCACACCGGCTTATTCAAAGTGTTTGCGACCGCGCACAAACTAGCACGCGTTACTGTCATGAACCTGTCAGGCGGAGATTTATTTACCCGCAAGCGCGGCGTTCCATCGCCTCAACAAACGTTGCCGCTTCGCACGATCCAGATAAACCAACAGCCCCGGTCCGACACGAATTGGACGCAAAGAGACACCGTGCTTGGCGCGCAGGGCCAGCGCCGTATTGGCTCCGGGCAGGCGCCGACTGACAGCATTCATATGCATCGGGCCCGCTATTATTTTCTGTCCTGCCACGGACAGCATGAACGACAAAAAGCTTCCGCCAAGTTTTGGATTTCTCGCAGCTCTTGGTATTAGCGCTATTCGCGACATGACCACGGTATAATCCTCCGGCAGGATAATACCCAACCGCTTATCACGCGCGGAATGGGCGGCAGCATATGAGCCAAGCAGGTTATACCCCAAAACGAAGCGCCCGTTGGCGACCCGGTCGATGATCGCTTGTGATCTGGAATAGAGTTTGACACCGTTGTCTCCAAACAAGCGATATAGCCGCCAGATATCCTTAAAATGCTCGACATCGCGAGCTAGGAACAAAAAACCAAGGCCGCTGCGCTCGGCATCGTAAGTGGCAATTCGGCCGAACCAGTCCGGGCTGTTTGTTTCAAGCATTGCCATAAGGTCGCCGCGCGATTTTGGCACCGATTTGTCGGCAAAAAACGGCTTGTTGTAAATAATCACAGCCGGTTCAAAGGTGATGCCAAAAACCTCGTCACGCCAGTGCGCCCAGCGTGGTAAATCTGCGGCCTCGGCGCCAGACCAGGACTGGGCAAATCCGTCATTGGCCAATTTAATTTGCAGGTCCATGGCCGAACTCAATATGATGTCTGCGGTAACGCCGCCATTTTGCGTTTCACGAATGGTGCGGTCGTAGAGTTCAAGCGTCTGGATATCGTGGTAGGTAACCGCCGTTTGATAGCGGGTACTTTGATAGGCTAAAATAAGAGGCCTTGCGATTTCAATGTCTACCGTGGAATAGATATTCAACGTGAGTATTTTCTCGTCGGCGCCCGCTGCTTTTGCCGGAAATCTATATTCCTTGGCTGCTGCGCTGAAGGCTGTGAAGAAAATGATGACAAAGACGAACACGAATGAAAGTTTGAAACGCACTCTTTCGGCAACCGTGCATCGGATCCAGTGGATTCCAAAAGCGTCTCGGTCTCCAAACGTGCAACGGTTTTCAATGGCATTATCTCTCGGCTCAACGATGTCTCTCGGCTCAACGATGTCTCTCGGCTCAACGATCATAGGACCCCCAAATGCGCCTATTGTTAATTGAAGATACGGCCAGCCTCGCGGATGCATTGGCACGTGGACTGCATCATTCCGGCTATGCCGTGGACGTCGTGAGAACCGTTGAACAGGCACAAACAGCGTTACTTGTTGGTAGTTATGCTG
>JAJRRE010000091.1 GCA_024279745.1 Alphaproteobacteria bacterium | reverse complement strand
TAGAGCCACACGAATCGGGGCAGGGAAAAGCGGGAGCGGCATTGGGAATTCCTCACACAGCAAAAAACGGCTTTAATTGGTTCTGCCGTTGGCGGACTGCTTGTGCCTGTCTGGACCATTCAGTCCGTTTAAACACAGTTACATTCCTTGCTTGCAGATTGGCCACTTTATCTCACGGGCTAGAGTTGGGAAAGGGACTGGAGTTGGGGAAATGGCAAGTACAAGCTAAAATTGGCCATTGGCGTTCAGGCCAGCATTGTTGTTATCTTGATGCAACCAATTGCGATGTAACATCGCGGGCCAGTAGAACCGCCGGCATTTCAGCAAGGTCGTGGCCAGACCTTGCAGACATCGCAGATCTTGCAGACATCGCAGACCTTGCAGACATCGCAGCCACCGGGTCCGCGGCGAGGTTGGCGTCATGTTGAGTGCCATTTTAGGCGTCATACCAAACCCGTTGATTATTCCTGTCGGGATTATGATTGGTATATTGGTGTCGGCACCGGTCGGACCGGTCAATGTATTGTGCATTCAGCGCGCCATTGAGCGCGGGTTCTGGGGCGGCGTCGCAGCCGGAATGGGGGCAATGCTTGGCGATGGGCTGATAGCGTTATTTGCCGCCCTTGGTGTGAATGCCATTTCCGGCGCTATTACCTATTATCGCACATCAATTCAACTGATTGGCGGGTTGGCTGTGTTAGCATTTGGGGCAAAGCTGTATTTCACTGAGCCAGGTGTGGATACCGATCCGTCCCACTATGCCAATGCCTCATTAGGCGATTTCATCTGGGATATTCCGCAGACATTTTTCCTGACAATCACAAATCCGGCAGCCGTGTTAGGACTGTTTGCCATCTTCGGCGGCGTCAGCACTTTTGTTGAAGTGAAAACCTATCTGGATGCCTTTACCATGGTGGCAGCGGTGATGGGAGGCAGTTTCGCCTGGTGGATGGGGTTGTCGCATTTTATCGGGCGCATTCGCCATCACATCAATAAAAAGCGGTTGCGGCAGATCAATCAGATTGCCGGGTTGATCTTGTTGGTGCTGGGTGGGTTCATGCTGGCGGAACTGGCCTGGAAGTTCACGCCGCAATTTTCCCGGTGATATAGAAAAGTTCGAAATTTGATTGAACCGCCAACCACCACGGGCTGCAAGCGCAGCTCCGCCAACCGTTTGGCGCGCCCCCCCCCCTCTGCCCCCTCGCAAGGATCAAGGAATATTTCGCACCATAGTGTCCGAAATCAACGCTGCTTCGTTGACAAAACGGGAAATCGCTGTCTGCGCAGACGGCGTGCAGTGGCTATAAGTTCGTGAATAGCTGCGATAGCCAAAGTTAAACCGCCTAGTCAGCGACAACCGCCGCAGCGCCGTGGAGCCTTCTGCTTTCATGATTTCGCTCATGTGCTTGCGCCACAGTTGGCCTTCATTGGCACCACATAATTCACGCAGGTAATGAACGGCGCCCAGCAATTCCGACAGCCTTAGGAGTTGTTTGTCATAGGGCTTTTTTTCCAACGCAAATGCCGGCGAATAGGCGCTGCAAACCATGAGAAGTGTAAAAAAGATTGCGGCGCCGGGCCGGATAACCACGCTCAAGCGGCGGCGTTTTAACAAGCAGGCGATCGGGTTTAAAGGTCGCGACAGACTGAATGCCATGTGAAAAGCCGAACACGTAAATGCTCGATTGTTAAAGCGTTCGAATTTCCGCGAGCGCCGCACGACGTTACTGGACCGGTGAGAATTGATTAACACGTGACTGACCTGAGCTGGTGCCGCGACTGTCTGTCTGTTTTCCCGGGACCTTGTTGTTTTCAAAGTCTCTTGTTAATTTCTCCAGATAGGCAATGACATCTTTGCGTTCCTGGGTTTCCAGGCCGGCAAAAGCCATATAGGTGCCGGGCATGAATTCCTCTGGTTTGTCGAGGAAATAGAACAGCGCTTCCCGGGTCCATTTGAACCCTTTTTGACCGGCGAAGGCCATGATGGTGGAATAGCTGAAGCCTTTGATAGAGGCCGCTTGTCGCCCCATTACATTATGTAAGGGCGGCGCCAAATGGTCTGTCCCTTTAGGGTCAAGCACATGGCAAAGCAGGCATTTTCTGAAAACATGCTTACCTCTGGTGGCGCTTTGAGCGGCGGCATCAGGGGGGGTGGCCATGGCTCCGACAACCACCGCCAGGCACCAAATCGTGCAAACTATTGTAGCTCTTTTCATCGCGTTCAATTGATCACCGTCATGAGAAGAATTTGTGCTAACTACCGGGACATCCGGACCAACATGGCTATTCAGCCAAAATGACCTTTCAGTATGTCGTTAGCTTGGCGAGATTGTAGTAAAGTTGATGTGCAACTTCACGCTAGGATAGCCCATTAGTCTACGCGATGAAGCGCAATTCATCCAGCGCTAGATTGTCACCCAGTCTAATCGGATTGCAGCAGCAAGGCTACTCGTTTTTACACCTTAAGTCTCTGTTCTGCGATAGTTCGCGGGCCTATTCAAGCCCTGGCCTGTGGATGAAGATGCATAACGCGCGAGACCGCCAATACGTAATTATAGACACCTGCGGCCTTTTGACAACAATCATATTCAAGAAATTGAATATAAAAAGGCGCCGTACCTGTCCTTACAATTTGGATAGGTGTTTTTTGAGGCAAGCCGTGGATCGGGCCGAATCTTTTTCCTTGCGGTTTCTACTCATCAAGGACCGTCTGTTATGGGACCGCCAGGTGCATTGTTGCATTGGCTCATGTTGAGCGGAGGTTTTATGCAAGATGTGCTGTGCGCAATGTTGGCCTGACTTGGGTGGGCCAGAGACTTCTTTGGCAATTGAATAGCAGATGTCTCATGCGAGACTTGAATAGTGGATGTCTCATGCGAGACTTGGCTTCGCACGGGGCATTGCTTGAGCTGAATAGTGGAGTTGAATTTGGAACCGGTAATTGCGCGCTCGCCCGAAGTGGCGGATGAGATTAAAACGACGACCTGTTATATGTGTGCTTGCCGTTGCGGTATCCGCGTGCATTTGAAGGATGGCAAAGTTCGTTATATCGACGGCAATAAGAAACATCCGGTCAATAAGGGTGTGCTGTGCGGCAAGGGCTCGGCCGGCATCATGCAGCATTATTCGCCGGCGCGGTTGCAAAAACCGCTGCTCAGGACGGGACCGCGCGGCTCAGGCCAGTTCAAGGAAATCTCCTGGAATGAGGCGCTTGATATTGCGACCGAATGGCTGGGCAATGTGCGCAAATCCAATCCGCGGCGGCTGGCTTTCTTTACCGGGCGCGACCAGTCGCAATCGCTGACCGGCTGGTGGGCGATCCAATATGGCACCTCGAACTATGCCGCTCATGGCGGATTTTGCTCGGTCAATATGGCGGCGGCGGGGCTTTACACCTTTGGCGGCGCGTTTTGGGAGTTTGGCGATCCCGATTGGGATTTGACCAAATATTTCATGCTGTTTGGCGTGGCGGAAGATCACGCTTCCAATCCGATCAAGATCGGCCTGGGCAAGTTGAAAAAACGCGGCGCCAAGATTGTTTCAATCAATCCGATACGCACCGGTTATAACGCCATTGCCGATGAATGGGTCGGCATCAAGCCAGGCACCGACGGGCTGTTCGTGGCGGCGCTGATATATGAGCTGCTGCGCACTGAAAACGTCGATCTGGATTATCTGGTACGCTATACTAATGTGCCCTGGCTGGTGATTGATAATCCCGGCGGGCCTGATGACGGGTTGTTCGCGCGCGATGAAGCCGGCAAGCCGCTGGTCTGGGACAAGACGGCAGGGCGGGTGCTCAACGGCTATCTGCCTGACATTACGCCGTCATTATCTGGCGAGATCACGCTTCCTGATGGGAAAAAGGCGCGGCCCGTGTTTGAGTTGATGGCCAAACGCTATCTCGACAAGCAATATGCGCCCGAAAGTGTTGCGGAAGAAACCGGTGTGCCGGCTGAAGATATCCGCCGCATTGCCGCCGAGCTGGCCGATGTGGCGTTCAAACAGGAAATCTCAATCGATGTCGAATGGACCGATTGGGCCGGGCGCAAACACGACAAAATGATTGGCCGCCCGATCTCCATGCACGCCATGCGCGGTATTTCCGCTCATTCCAACGGCTTCCACACCTGCCGGCTGATACATATCCTGCAGATCCTGCTCGGCTCAATCGATTGCCCGGGCGGCTTTCGTTATAAAGCGCCATACCCAAAATGTATTCCGCCGCGCCTGAAGCCCAAGGGCAAGACCGGTGAAGTCACCGCCGATGAGCCGCTGGGGGGGCCGCACCTGGGCTTCCCGACCAGTCCGGAAGATCTGCTGGTTGACCAGAACGGCAAGGCCAAGCGTATCGACAAGGCGTTTTCATGGAGTGCGCCGCTGGCCATTCACGGCATGATGCATATGGTCATCACTAATGCGGCCAAGGGTGACCCGTACCCCATCGACGTGTTGTTCATGTATATGGCCAATATGAGCTGGAACTCGGCCATGAACACCGGCGACACGCTGAAATATCTCACGGAAAAAGACGAGTGGACCGGCGCATATAAGATCCCGCGCATTATCTATTCCGACGCCTATTACTCGGAGATGGTGCCTTATGCGGATCTGGTGTTGCCGGACACCACCTATCTGGAGCGCTGGGACTGTATTTCGATGCTCGACCGGCCGATTTCCGAGCCCGATGCACCGGCCGACGCGATCCGCCATCCTGTTGTTAAACCCGACCGGGATGTGCGCCCGTTCCAGGATGTACTGATTGATTTGGGTGCGCGGTTGGAGCTGCCCGGTTTTACCAATGAGGACGGCTCGCCGACATATCCGGGCGGCTATCCCGATTATATGGTCAATCATGAGCGCCTGCCGGGCATCGGACCGCTGGCGGGATGGCGCGGCGAGGACCGCAACACCTTCGGCATCGGCAAGAAGAACCCCGATCAGCTTGAGCGCTATATCGAAAACGGCTCTTTCGCGATCCATCACTTAGAGCCGAACCAGCGTTACTACAAACATGCCAACCGGGACTATCTCGACTGGGCCGTCTCCAAGGGCTTTTTATCGAATGACGCGCCGCTGGTCTTCCAGCTTTATTCCGAGCCGATGCAGAAGTTCAAGCTGGCGGCGCAGGGACATGGCGACATCCAGCCGCCCGATTATCACCGCGCGCGCATTGAGCGCTATTTCGATCCGCTGCCGTTCTGGTATGAGCCGTTTGAAGGCGACATGGTCTCGAAGGAAGAGTTCCCGATCCATGCACTGACGCAAAGACCAATGCATATGTATCATAGTTGGGGCTCGCAAAATGCCTGGCTGCGCCAGATCACCAATGCCAATAAGCTCTTTATCAATCGCGCCAAAGCTGAATCCATGGATATCAAGGACGACGACTGGATCTGGCTGATCTCGCATATCGGCCGGGTCAAGGCGCAGGTCAAACTGCAAGAAGGCGTTAACCCGGACACGGTTTGGACCTGGAATGCCATCGGCAAGCGCAAGGGCGCCTGGAACCTTGATGAAGATGCGCCAGAAGCCACGCAAGGGTTTTTGCTCAATCATTTGATCAGCGAACTTTTGCCGGAACGCTCCGACGGGTATCATTATTCCAATTCAGACCCGATCACGGGGCAGGCCGCCTGGTATGATCTGAAAGTGCGTATTGAAAAGGCCGATGTCAGCGAAGGCACCGGTACGCAGCCGGTGTTTGAGGCGTTCGAGGTGCCGCTCGACCACGATGTGCCGCATGTGTCGAACTTTGGCGCTGAGTTCCGCCCGCCCAATCCTGAGCAGTCCAAGCCGCCGCAACCCTCAAAAGAGGACAATGCGAAAGAGGAGGCAGACAAATGACAACGCTGCCAACCAGCACCAAAAAGAAACTCGGCCTGGTGATCGACCTGGATATTTGCGTTGGCTGTCAGGCCTGCGCGACAAGTTGCAAGGAATGGAACACCGGCGGTTATTCAGCGCCCTTGTCGGACATTCAACCCTATGGCGCGGACCCGGACGGCGCCTGGCTGAACCGCATCCATACCTATGAAGCGGGCACAGGGCCTGAAGGGCGCACGGTGCATTTCCCGCGCTCGTGCCTGCACTGCGAAGAGCCCGCCTGTGTCACAGTCTGCCCGACCGGCGCGTCCTATAAGCGCGAAGAAGACGGCATTGTGCTGGTCAACCCGGACACCTGCATTGGCTGCAAATTATGTTCCTGGGCCTGCCCTTACGGCGCGCGCGAATATGACCCGGCACATGGCGTGATGAAAAAATGCACGCTTTGTGTGGACCGCATCTATAATGAGAACCTTGAAGAAGAAGACCGCATTCCGGCCTGCGTGCGTGCCTGCCCGACCGGCGCGCGTCATTTCGGCGATCTGGGTGATCCAAACTCGGATGTCTCCAAACTGGTGGCGGCGCGCGAAGGCTATGATCTGCTGCCGGAGTTTGGCTATAAACCGGTCAATAAATATCTGCCGCCGCGCCCGCGCCGCGATGCCTATTCTCAAGATAAATCAACTGTGGCAGCCGCACCGATTGAGCCCAGCGACAATGAGGCCGGCACCATGGCTGCCAAATTATTCACCTGGGCCGACCGGATGCTGTCGCGTTAGATGGGGTCGGTGCAGCCAAGCAGAGGCAACAATTATGAATTCTAACCAATTAGCGCCATACCGGTGCTTGCCTGCCCCGGCACTCGTTGCCGGGGTCACCGGTATCCCGTTTCAAATCGGTGAGCTGTTTAATTTTGGCTGGTTCTCAGAACTGCTTTGGCTTAGCACAGCTCTGGCATCTCTTTTGTGGCAACCGGGAACGCGTGAACAAGCCACGCGATGACAATAGCGCGGCAAACGAAGCAATAGCAGACAAGACAGACAAGGCAGACAAGAAGGTATAATCCCGTGCATCCGTCATATTCCGTTATTATTTTCACCACGGCCTCTGGCGCCGGTTATGGCCTGCTGGTCTGGCTGGCGCTGTTCCGCATGTTCGGCGTCATACCGGCCGAGCGCTGGCTGGGCTTTTTGGGCCTGGGCACAGCGCTGGGGTTGATTACGCTCGGCCTTCTAGCGTCAACGGCGCATCTGGGGCATCCAGAGCGGGCTTGGCGGGCATTTTCGCAGTGGCGCTCGTCATGGTTGTCGCGCGAGGGCATTGCTGCAATGGCGACCTATGTGCCTGCCGGTTTGCTGGGACTGGGCTGGGTGATCTTTGAAACAGGCGGATTTTTCCTGGGACTTGTTGCTTTGCTGGCCATTATTGGGTCCGGCATTACCGTCTGGTGTACCGGCATGATTTACGCCTCATTGCCGACAATCCGGCAATGGTATCAACCACTGGTGCCGCCGGTTTATCTGGCGATGGCGATGGCCACGGGCGGGCTTTTGTATAATGCGCTGGCCCATATGTTCGGCCATGGCAGTGCGCTGTCAGCCGGTGCCGCCCTGCTCGCCGTAATCGCGGCGTTGGTGATCAAGGGGCTGTATTGGCGGGTGATCGATAGCGCGCCGAAAAAATATACTGCCGAGGCGGCAACGGGGCTAGGGCATTTGGGCAAGGTGCGCCCGCTTGATCCGCCGCACACCCAGCCCAATTTCATCATGCGCGAGATGGGCTTTAAAGTTGCCCGTAAACACGCCGTCAAATTGCGCGGTTTAGCCATAATCTTTGCATTCTTGATACCGCTGTTCGCGCTGGTGCTGGCATTATTCGCCGGGGCACCGGCGGTCAGCGGTGTTGCCGGAATTGTCGCATTACTCAGCGGCGCCGTTGGCGTAATCGTCGAGCGCTGGCTGTTTTTTGCAGAAGCTGAGCATGTTGCCATGCTGTATTACGGTGCTGAAGCGGCTTAGCAATATTTCGCGCGCGAAAACGAACTCACTTGCGGGCTCTGGGGCTGGCGCATGGCTTTAGGCTGCCCAAACCAATGGGGACTGCCGGACAAGGGCGACAGCAATTGTTCAAAGTGTGCAGGTGGTTCCCCATACTGGCAGTTTATAGAATTCGAATAGACAGATATGATGGATTATTGCAGTTGTCACCGTTTGGCGTAAGTCTCTGATTGTGTTTCATGAAAACGTGGGCATTAGTGCCCTTGCGACGTTATGTTCCGCGCGCTGGGACCTCTTACCCGGCTTGGAAATTTACCAACCTTGTTCTATAACTCTAAACAGAGCCGTGAAGAGTGATGTGATTGAATTCTTATGCGTGTTCCGCCCGGCAAAATCCGGCACAGTCTTATAACACTCAGTGATGCTCGATTTCCAGGTGGCACCGTTTTGAGTAAGGATGTGTACTGGCTGGCGCCCAGGGGATTGGCTACAAGTCAGCTGTTGCAAGACTGTTGCTGTTGCTGAAAGATAAAGCCTGCTTACAGCCGTTATCACCCGTGATTGCGGAAATTCGGTCGCGGTGTTTCGTTTGCGGTGGGTGATCCGCAGTTTTTGGTCCGCAGTGTTTGGTCGGTGCAATTTGCCTAGTCTAAAATGTTGCAGGTTTCACCTGATCGCGAATGCTATGTGCTTGCAAGGTCACAGCAGTTGACGTGAGTGGCCTCGGTAAATTTAACAGCCCTGATTTGGCTGCCTGTTCTGGCTGCCTGTTCTAGCTGTAGGTAACAGTTTTTTAGGAGCGTTAGCTGCATGAGATGCAATCCGTTGCGCTGGCTTTTGCTGGGGCTGATCTTAGTCCCGGCCATGACTTACGTCGCCGTCCAGTTCCGCTATCAACATATTCAAGAAGATTTGCACTTCAGATCGCAACAGGCCTTGAAGCAAGCCGGTTTGCCCTGGGGCGGCACAGCTTATGT
>JAJRRE010000090.1 GCA_024279745.1 Alphaproteobacteria bacterium | reverse complement strand
TCTTGCTCGAGCTCTTGAATAATGTTCATTTCAGTGGACCTTAAGGATCAAAACGAGCCGCCCCAGCTTGCCAATACCATGCGCCAAGCCGTTGAGACCGTCATTTTGGGAATTTGTGCTGGCCGCTTCTAGCTCAATTGGCCGCATTTGTCGATAACC
Source organism: Alphaproteobacteria bacterium (assembly GCA_024279745.1). GTDB lineage: Bacteria > Pseudomonadota > Alphaproteobacteria > Rhizobiales > Hyphomicrobiaceae > JAJRRE01. The sequence goes on along the minus strand of JAJRRE010000090.1, from coordinate 6,054 downwards.
TGTTTTGCAAATTCACCCTGCGGCGGATAGCCCGTTTTGCGCGCCGGCTGCTCGGGATCAAGTTTTTTGACTTTTGTTCCAAATGTCGGGGCGGCGAGTTTGGGTTAAGCGTTCCGCCTGCGCGCGCCGCCAATCGGCTATCTTCTTGTGATTGCCTGATAATAGAACGTCGGGCAAGGCGCGCCCCTCCCATTCGCGCGGGCGTGTATAATGCGGGTGCTCAAGCAATCCGTGTTCGAAGCTTTCATTAATGATTGAAGTAGGATCACCCAGAACGCCGGGCATAAGCCGCACAATGGCATCCATCAGCACCATCGCCGCCAGCTCGCCGCCGGACAAGATGTAATCGCCGATTGAAATCTCGCGCAGTCCCCGGCCCTCGATCACGCGCTCATCGACGCCCTCAAAACGCCCGGCCAGGGCAATCATGCCGGGGCCGTCCGCCAGTTCATGCACGAGTTTTTGGGTGAGCGGTTCGCCGCGCGGCGACAGATAGAGTAGCGGCGTGTCTGGGGCAGCGGATAATTTGGCCTGATCAATCGCCGGGCCAAGGACATCGGCGCGCATTACCATGCCGGCGCCGCCGCCCGCGGGGCGATCATCTACCGCCCGGTGGGGGCCCCGCCCGAAATCGCGCAGATCAGTGGTTTCCAATTGCCAAATCTTGTTGGTCAGCGCCGTGCCAACCAGTGACACACCTAAGGGCCCGGGAAACATATCGGGAAACAGTGTCAGTATATGCGCGCGCCAGGGCGAGGTGTCGGACATATGGTCGATGGTCTCGTGTTGGGTTGGGGATAGTAACAGATCGATCGCCATGCAGCCGTATATGCGCTGCGGGTCTTCCCGCGTCAGCCTCAGGCTGACGCGGTACGGGGGGAAATGCAAGGAAAATGTTTATGGTTTGTTTCATTGCGCGTTTCGGTCGTATTGGCTCAGTCTTCGCGTCGGTTTAGCGTCCACGCAGGCGCCGCATTAATTCATTGGAGGGATAGCTGTCAGCCGGCAGGCCGTAGCGGATCTGCATTTTCTTGACCGCCGCGCGGGACTTGGCGCCGAGCTTGCCGTCTACCGTACCCACATCCAGCCCCTTGCGCTCAAGCAGGCGTTGAAGCTTTTTGGTCTTCTTATAATCAAACCCGCCCGGATCAACCGAGCCCTTGCGCATTGGCCGTGCACCGCCCAGCCGGGTGGCAAAATAAGCGGCGGTTGTCGCGTACATGAACGAATTGTTCCATTGAGGATAGATGCTGAAATTCTCATAGGCGAGAAAGGCCGGGCCGTTGCGCCCCATCGGCAATAGTAAGGAGGCGCGCAGGCGGTCGGCCCGCAACCGTTTGCCCGATGCCAGACGCACGCCGCGTTTTGCCCAATAGCTGCGCGGATGTTTGATTGCCAGATCCGCTTCGGCCCAATTCATTTGCCGGGGCACTCGCACCTCTTGCAGCCATGGCTGATTTGCCTTCCAGCCCAGATGACGCAGAAAATTGGCGGTCGAAGCGATGACGTCTTTGGGGCTGCGCAGCAAATTGCGTTTGCCATCGCCGTCAAAATCGACGGCATGATTCAAGTAGTGAGTGGGCAAGAATTGCGTTTGCCCCAACTCACCGGCCCAGGAGCCGATCATATCGCGGGCACGCAGATCGCCTCGCTCGATAATTTTTAATGCCGACAATAATTCGGGACGAAACAGTTCTGGGCGCCGACAATCATAAGCCAGCGTTGCCAGCGAGCGCAGCACCGGCAATTTGCCCATGCCGGCGCCAAAATCGCTCTCTAATGCCCAAAAGGCGGTAATGACTTCCGGTTGCACGCCATATTTGCGGCGCACGCGCTCAAAAGTGCGTTTATATTTGCGAAGTTGGCGCGCGCCTGCCCTGAGGCGATGTTTGGAAATCAACCGGCCGGAGAATTTCACGAAACTTTGCGCGAAAAAGCTCTGCCGCCGGTCGCGCCGTATAATGCCTGGCGCGAAAGTAATGCCACCAAGAGCGCTGGAAATCGTGCGCCGTGAGATACCGGCGGCTGCAGCCTGGGCGCGAAAGCCAGCCATCCAGCGTTTGAAACTGCCGGTGCTTTTGCAATTGCGCGAGCCTGAGGGTTTGGGTGTCGTTTTGGCAAAGGCGGGCGACGAGGCGGTAAGCTGTGATCCGATCACGCCCAAGCCGATGGCCAATCCAAATACGCCAATAAAAGCGCCGGTTAGCGCGGCTTTTGCCATTCGTGCAGTGCGGCTCATTTGTTCTTTAATCCCGTTTGCCCGGCCCGGCCCGTAATGTGACTAAAGATGACGCCCGGAGCAAGGCCAGATGTCATTTTGTAAGGGAAAACGGTGTAAAGCTCTCTTGGTTCGGATAGGGGATCTGAGTCGGAAGCTGTTTAAACAATTGGATGTGTTAAATCGGCAGGCCCGGAACAACGCGGCGAGGCTCTTGCAAATTGAAGCCGCAAGGCTCTTGCAAATTGAAGCCGCAAGGCTCTTGCAATTTGAAGTCGCAAGAAGGGGCACTGCCAGATCAGGGAAAGACGAAGAGAGGCGGGTGGGGGAAAGCATTGGAGCATCCGCCTCTCTTGTCAAAGTCAACTTTGGTTTGCTCTTCAGGAATTGAAGTCCGGTCTAAAACTTCCGGCTTAGGCCAAGGCGCAATGTCCCCGCGCCCAGAGCGACGTTCCGCTTCGTGCCGTTGAAGGTTTGTTTGCCTTCACCAAAGCTATAGCCAATGCCCTCCAGTCGCGCCGACCAGGTCTCACTCAGCACCATTTCAGCGCCAAGGCCATAGGCCAGTCCGGCGCGGATCACATCTTTGTCTTTGCGGCGCGCAACGTCGTAAGCATTGATGTCGGACAAGGCGAGACCGAGGGTGCCGTAAAGATAAACGCGGCTCCAGGCATAGCCTGCACGCACGCGCGCTGAGGCCAGCCAATTGGCGTTGAACTTGGTTGTGCCCAGCGTTGCGTCAGTTTTGCGTTCAGAGCCGCCAAGTGAGCTGATGTCGGCTTCCAGGCCGAGCATGAAGCCGGCACTGCCGCCGCCCCAGGGTGCGAAATTATAGCCGCCATAAGCGCCAAAGCTCGTGCCGCCTTTGCCAAATTCCGCGTCTTTGAGGCCGGTACCGCGATCAATCAACGCGCCGCCGCCGCCAACACCCAGATGCAGGCCCGCATACGGCCCGCTCCAGCGCGATGAAGCGCTATCGCTATAGCTCAAACTGTCATCGCTCCCGCCAAGATCGGCGGCAGTGGCCCTCGCGCTGCCAAGAGGGGAAAGAGGCAATAGCAGCGCCAGCCCTAACCCCAGCCCCAATCCTGGTCTTTGTTTCTTGCTATGTTGGAAAGCGCAGCTGCGCCGCACCGGCTTGTCCGAAAAGCTTGGTCCGAATTTCATTGCATATCCTTATAAATTGTCGCTATTGATGGTCAATCATTGATTGACGCATTCAAAAATTATCGTAAAACAATAATTAATGCAAATATAAAATTTAAATATCGCTGTTAAATGCATTCGCTGCTATAGGCGGATCAAATGCAAGAATATGCAAAAGGACTGTGCAATGTCGTCGACCTCCTCCTCTTCCCCCTCCCCGTTGCAGCCTGGACCAGACGGGCAAATCCAGGTGCCGCGCCGCATTTACACGCTGGCCAGAATTGCTGAAATTGCCGCAATCCTGGCGTTGATCGCCCTGGAGCTTTCCTTTTTCTATATCGGTTATCTGGCTTTTGTCGGCGGGCCCGTATTCGATGCCATGCTGCGCAGTGCGCAAATTCCCGAAGCAATGTTGCAAGATCTGACCATGACGACGCGCCTGCTCACATTCTTCATCAATATGGTACCGATGGCGCTTGGCATGTTTGGATTGTTCACGGCGCAGCAGTTGTTTCGCGGCTATCGCAAGGGGCAGATTTTCACCACCCGTGCTGCTGATACACTGACCGTTATTGGCTGGACTGTGGTGTTGCTCGGACCGGCCTATATACTGGCCAATACGCTGACGGTGTTGTTGTTGACCATGCATAGCGGGCCCGGCGGGCGGCAGTTGAACCTGTCGATGGATGAGGGTGATATATTCGCTATAGTGTTTGGCCTGCTGATTGTCGTGGTCGGGCGAATCCTGGCAGAAGCAGCCAAGATCGCGGACGAGAACAAATCATTTGTCTGAAGAAATTCCCCCGCCGTCGTGCCGCCTCTTGCATACTCATTTCGACTAAAGGCCCACACTCATGCCGATCATTGTCACGCTGGATGTTATGCTGGCAAAACGCAAAATGCGCTCCAAGGAGCTGGCCGAGCGCGTCGGCATCACGGTGCAGAATATCTCGCTTTTAAAGTCCGGCAAGGTGCGCGGCGTGCGCTTTGAGACGCTGGAAAAGATCTGCGATATTCTAGAGTGCCAGCCCGGCGATCTGTTTCAATATGTGAAAGATGAGGGCGAGACGTAGTGGGGCCGAAAGTGTTGCGCGAGTTCTTGTCTGATGAACACGGCCAGCACCGCTTGCACCAGATGCGATCAAACTGGGATTGCATTACTATGGGCTGCAAGCGCAGCCCCGCCAACCGTGTCGCATACTCGCTTCCAGCAAGGTTGGCGCGCCCTCATGCGGAGCATGTGGGACCTGAGGCGAGGCTCGAGCTTTTGCTCGAAATAGCCGCGAGCGAAAAAATCGAGCCTGTCAGACTAAGCCGGCCAGCACCGCTTGCACCAGATGCGATCAAACTGGGATTACATTACTATGGGCTGCAAACGCAGACCCGCCAACCGTGTCGCATACTCGCTTCCAGCAAGGTTGGCGCGCCCTCATGCGAAGCATGTGGGACATGACGTGAGACTCGAGCTTTTGCTCGAAATAGCCGCGAGCGAAAAAATCGGGTCGGCCAGACCGCGTTTTGTCAGGCTAAGCCGGACAGACTGCGTCTGTTAGCGGCGCTCGAAGGTCAGTGAGGCCCAGACGCTTTCCCATTCATATTTGCCTTTTTTCGAAGGCGGCGGATCGAATATATGCACCGCATTGAGCAAATATGTGCCCTTATGGGGGAGCGGGATTATCGCGCGTCCCTGAGCGTCGGTAACAATGCGGGCGGGGTTCTTGCGATCAATCGAAGCGAAGACTTTTATGGTCAGGCCGGGTGCCGGTTTGCCGTTGAGCATGAGCAGCACCGGTAGCGGCTCGCCGCTTGCCAGTTTATAGGGGTTCTTGAGCGCGACCAGTTCAATTGGCATACCGGTGAAGCGGTCTGCACCAGCGCTATCGCCGACCCCGATCAGGGTCTTGGCGCAGCGCGAATAGGCCTCGCGGACCTTTGTTTGCGATAACCCGCGCGCTTTGTGCCGCGCCAGTATATGCCCCTGACCTTCGCTCTCCAAATAGGTGGTGAACTTTTTCCAGTTCTCAAATGTCAGGAAATCCGGTGTGCCGTAATAGGTGATGATTTGCAGGCCGGGCTTGGTCATGGTCAGGGTCGCGGCCGGGTCGTCGCCCTGGGTGCCGGTGACTTTCCGGCCCTCTCCGCTTGCGCCTTTGGCGCCGCCGTTCCTGCCGTCGAAGCTCAAAAAGCTTTTGAACCACACATCGATATAGGGATAGCTGTTGCCCTTGAAATATTGGCCGTTGCGATGGGTGATCGTCACTTTAGCGCCGGTTTTGGGCGTATAACTCGACGGCTCCAGCCAGAACTCATGCGCCGAAGCAGGCGTTATCATTGTCCAGCCGAACACGATGGCAAACCATATCATGGCAAACGATAAAACTGCCGGCACATGCCGATTTTTTGCAACTATTTGTGTCACGTTTCGTACCTTTGACTGGAGGACGTTTAACGGCTAGGTCTACCCGCGCCGTCAGCTAGACCCCGGTGCGGCCTGAGCCCCACTGGGCCTTATTATGTCGAACTTTTGCGCGAGTACACAGCCCCATGCGTTTTATAACTGCACTAGCTACGGTTTTTATGGCGATAAGTTTCATGTCGGGCAAGTCACAAGCGCATGAAATTCGCCCTGCCATCGTTACCCTGACGATCAACGCTGATCGGCAGTTTGAGGTGGTGATCAGTACCAATCT
>JAJRRE010000089.1 GCA_024279745.1 Alphaproteobacteria bacterium | reverse complement strand
GCGCGCCGCTTCACCAGCTTGATTCAGCCGCCATAAAATTGCGATTACGACGCCAATTGCCGAGCCTATAGCGATCAACAAAGCCACTTGAATTCTCCCCGATTTCTAAACCACTGGTGGTAGATTGCTACTGTGACAAAAATTTGAGGCTTATCATGTGGATTTGCTAAAATAACTGGCCCTGCCGAGGCGGCACCGGCAGCGAAGGCCTTAAGCGGCCGTGTTCGCCGAAGCTGGCTTGTGCAACAGCGTGAATTGATGCGTGGCCCTGCCCTTGCCCTCCCGTTTGGCGGAACAATCTACCGGATGAGGCGACGGCGGCGCAGCTGGCCGCCCGTAATACGTCGATGGGCGCACGGCATCAACGATGCAATATCTGTAACAGAAGAAATGCCGGCGAGAGAAGATGAGAGAGGCTATCCGGTCAAACAACCCATGACCCGCAGCGCAGGTCAAGCCCACTTTGATGATCGGCTGACTATTATCCAATTGCCCATTGGCGAATAGCCTCCCCCACAGGATTATTAGCATAACCGGACCGCGACCGCACGTTTGAAATTATGTTTGGCTTATATTTTCTGTTACTCTCAATATGCAAAGCAAGTGAAGCAATGAAGTCTTGCATTGTACTTTAGCAGCCAGAGGCGTTTAAAACTGGTGATTGAATTTGTTGGACTTATTGCTTTGAACAGCAAATATAGCCCCTAGTGCTGATGTTTAAATGCACCAGTCAACTCTGCTTGATAGGCTATGATTTGTCGGATTGGGCGCGTTCAAAAGCATCGCTGGCAGTGAGCCAAGCGTCTTCACAAGAAGTTAGCTGTTTTGCCAGTTTGCCCCGGTCGGCGCCAAGCGTTCGGGCCGCATCGGGAAAGCGCTCATACAGCGTGGTGTCGGCAAGCTTTTGATCTATCATATCGATTTGCTTTTGTATCTTGGCCATCTGTTTTTCATGCCGCACCACCTCCTTGCGTAACGGCGCAATGGCAGATCGCTGGGCAGCTGCCATACGGCGCTGTTCGGCTTTATCCTGAGCCGGCGTGATTACATCATTGTTGCCTGGCCCGGCCTGGCCATTTGTTCGGCTCTGTTTTTTGCCCCGCCCGCCGCCGCGCAATTTCAGCAACATATCGCGATAGGCGTCCATATCGCCGTCATAAGGCGTAACGTTTCCCTGGTCCACAAGCCACAGCCGATCGCAGCTGGCCTCGATCAAATGCCGGTCATGGCTGATCAGGATCACCGCACCTTCATAATCAGCAATAGCGCGCACCAGGGCTTCGCGGCTGTCGACATCCAGATGGTTGGTCGGCTCGTCAAGGATCAGAAGATGAGGCGCGTGAAATGCAGCCAGGGCCAACAGCAGGCGTGCCTTTTCGCCGCCAGACAAATGTTTGGCCTTGGTGTCTGATTTTTCAAAGCTGAACCCGATTGTGCCAAGCTTCGATCTGCGCTGGGCCTCGGTGGCATCGGGCATCCGCTCGACCATGTGGTCATAAGGAGTGGTGTTGTCGGGCAGATCGTCCATTTGATGTTGGGCGAAAAAGCCAACGATAATTTTCTCCGAGCCGCGCCTTTTGCCGCTTTGCGGTTTCAAGCGTCCGGCGATCAATTTGGCGAAGGTACTTTTACCATTGCCATTGGCGCCAAGCAGGCCGATACGGTCGTCGGCATCCAGGCGCAGATTAAGTCCCGATAAAATTGCTTTGCCCGGCTCATAACCGGCGCTGGCCTCTTCCAACTGGATGAGGGGACTGGCGAATGTTTTCTTGGGATTGGGTAATAGGAAGGGGACGACACGGTCTTCGAGTTGTGCGGCGATGGGCTTCATGCGCGCCAACGCCTTAATGCGGCTTTGCGCCTGTTTGGCTTTAGTGGCCTGGGCGCGGAACCGGTCGATATAAGATTGAATATGGCGACGCTCGTCGTCCTGTTTCTTTCTGAGTTTGAGGTTGAGCCGCTGTTTTTCGCGTACCGTCTCTTCAAACGTGTCATAGCCGCCGGTGTAAAGCGCCAACCGGCCCTGGTCCAGATGCAGAATATGAGATACGGCACGATTTAAAAGTTCGCGGTCATGACTGACCATCAAAATGGTATGAGGATAGCCGCTAAGATAAGTCTCCAGCCACATGGTGCCTTCAAGGTCGAGATAGTTTGTCGGCTCGTCGAGCAGAAGAATTTCCGGCTCCAGAAACAAAACGGCCGCCAATGCGACACGCATCCGCCAACCACCGGAATATTCAGAGCAGGGGCGGTTTTGCGCGTCCTGGTCAAAGCCTAATCCAGACAGAATGCGGGCGGCACGGGCCGGCGCCGAATGAGCATCGATGTCCGCCAGTCGGATCTGAATTTCTGCAATGCGGTCTGGCTCGGTTGCAGTTTCCGCCTCGGCCAGCAAATCAGCACGCTCACTATCGGCTTCCAAGACCCAATCAATCAGCGTAACGGGACCGCCCGGGGCTTCTTGGGCAACATAACCAATACGCGAGGTCTTTGGCGTGAAGATAGAGCCGTCTTCGGCGCTGAGCTCGCCCGTGATCAATTTCAGCAACGTGGTCTTACCGGCGCCGTTACGGCCAACCAGCCCGACCTTATGGCCTGTTGGAATACCGGCGGTGGCATTTTCGAAGATCGGTTTACCTTCGATGCGATAGCTAAGATTGTTGATGTGCAGCATAGTTGAAGCCAGTAGCCGAGATAGAACGCTTTGTCACCGACTATGTTGTTTGGCGTGAATGATTTGCCCAAAGTTACATTAAATGATCAGGGGGAACATAGTATCAGCCGGCAATAACCGGGCGCAGGGATTGGACCAATAGCCGCAACTGAGCCGCTGAATTGGGCAAAGCCAGCTGCGCCGCGAACCAGTCTTGCACCATGGAACAAACCTTGGCCGGTTTGGCATTGGATAAAGAAACCGGATCAGTGAATAATTGCAAATCGCTGGTGCTCCAGCCGCGTTTGGTCAGCTCGGCGGCGAGGGCGCGGTAATCTTCCGGTTCTGGCGGCTTATGGGTTTGCGGCAAGTTCCTGCCATCAATTACCGCTTTGACGATGGCCAGGGATTGGGCATCCAGATATTGCGAATAATTTTGGTTTTGCAACAGTTTAGCGACTTGAGGAGCTGATTCTCCATGTGAGATGAAGCCATAACAGGCGGATACGGAATTTTTGGATAATTCTTGCACCATTGCCAGGAAGCTTGCGGCGATCTGCTTAAGATGGGGTTGCGATGAAGCCAGGGCGGTACTGGCATAGCGCCGCCGCAGCGCGATCATTTTCTGGTCCATCAATCGTATGATTGCGTGATCGTCGAGATTTTCCTCTTTTAGCGTCATCGCCTCGCTGGCGCGTTTATTATACCAATTTGGAAATTCCTGCTCGATATAGCGCCACAATGGCGACGACAGCAGCGGGTTCTGCGGTGGCCCCGGTGGCCGTGCCGGAATAGGGGCCGTCGGGATTTGCCGGGTGATCTGGGTCAAACCGGAGGAGCCATTGGCAACAGGGGCTTGCGCTGTGTTCGACGCGGGATCAGAATTGGGCGGTTGGGACGTTGCCGGTAAAGTTGCCGATGGCTGAGATGCGGGTTGGATTGGAGCAGGGAGCGCACCCTGCCGCGGCAGGATCGATGATGTCGAGGACGGCAATTGGCCCGCTGGCAAGGTTACGATTTGCCCGGTCCCGGCGGTTCCGGTTGTAGGGCTCCCACTTGCTGGGTTAGGCGCGCTCGGCAGCGTCACGATTTTTGGCACTGCCAGTTGCGGTTGCGGCGGTGTGATCTGCTTGTTCAAAACAACTTGCAAGGATTTCTTTGCCATCTGCGCTTGACCGGAAACAGGCGCGGCGGTCGATTTGGTATCAGCATTGCCCGGTTTGGTAGACGAATTTGGAATGTAACTCGCAGCCAGTGATTTTCCAATGCTCACGGCCTTGGTGTAATAGGGTTTGATCTGGCTGGGAATTTCGATCCGGCCGGTATAGCTCAGCCAACCGGCCCCGCCGATTGCCGACACCAACAGCAGCGGCAGCATGACACGGCGCCGTTTGCGTTTGGGCTCCGGCAGATCTGCCGCGCTGGCTTGGCCAATTTGATTGGTGCCAGCGATATACGGCCGTGCGCCCAATCTTTGTGCAGCCTGCCCAGGCGCGGCCTGTCCTTGCGCGGCCTGTCCTTGTTTGGCATGTCCTGGCGCGGTCAATCTTTGCGCCGCCAATGCTGGCGCCGTCTGGTTTGGTGCAGTCTGGCTGGCAGCGGCGTTTCTACGAGTGCCTGACCCCCGTGCGATCTGTCCAGCTGGCGGTGTATGCCGCGAGGCGGCAGGGGCAGGCGCTGAAGCGGTCAGTTCTGCCGGTGAAGTGGGAATTCCCGACGCCTGGCGAACTGCGATGGAATTCAACACGGGCGCGGGCTCGGCTTTGTGACCACGCGTGCCGTGAGCAGGGCGCGCATTTGTTGGTGTTTGTCCATGCGTCGCCGCGCGCGATGTCGTGCCGCTTTGCTGCAACGCCGCAGCTGAGGATTTGTGCTGGTTGCCCGGTTGTGGCCGCCGGCCCTGCAGCCTAGCGTTTTGCCCGCGCGGCGCGGCCCTTGCGTCCTGCGGGTCCGTTGGCCGGCGATGAGCTGAATGGCCGTTTTGGGGGGGAGACGAAGGTAAATCGGCACTGGAATTTTGGCCAGGATTCGCTGATGCCGCCCGTTGATCTGGCGTGCTGTTAGCAATAGCAGGGCCTGAAGAACGCGCTGTGCCTGTCAGTGCAGCAGTTGTCCGCGATCCCTGGTGTGATCCCTGGTGCGATCCTTGACGGAAACCATGCAAAGTGCGCGGGCGCTGTTTGTTCTGGGTATCGTGTCTGTCACGGGTGTCTTGTTTGTCCCGAGTGTCCCGAGTGTCCTTGTTGCTGCGATGAAGCGGCGTGTGTGATTGGCGCCTAGCCGCGATGGCTGTTTTATCGCCGTGCGCGATGCTGCCAATCTGCTCATGTGCTGGGGCATGATCAAGTCCATCGGCAAGGCGCGCGTCAGCTGAAACCGACCTGGATGCGGCAGTTTCTTGCGCTTTGTTATCGGCCGGCACGGCATCGCCAGTTTGATCTTGATCCCGCGAGCGGGTGTTAAGGTGCCGCGTTCTTGGTGACGCTTTGGGCGTCGGCGTAGCGTGATTGGCCGTTCCGTCGCCCTTACCATGAACTTTGTCCTTGCGGAGACCCTTAACTCTGCTCGGGGCCTTATCTTTGGGCAGTTTCTTGTCTGTGTCGGAGGCTTGCTGCGGTTTTGTCGCGACACTGTTGGACAGCGACGTTTTGTCGGATTTTTTACTGTCTTTGCCCTTCTTGTCAGTCCCGCGGAACATAGCCAGTGATCTTCTGAACGAAAATCGAGACGTCTTGGCTTCACGCTTTGAAGAGGCATCAAGCCGATCGGTTTCGTTGTCAGTTTTGCCGGCCTTGTCGCCAGTTTTATCGCCGGTTTTATCGGTTTTATCGGTTGCGTCGGCGTTGCTACCCTCGGCGGTGGAGGCTGCCGTTACCCTAGCCCCGGAGTTATCTGTCTCGGCGCCATTTAGTGATTTACTATGGTGCGCCGGGTCCGAATTAATTTCAGTAGCATTGTGGGATTTGGTTTTGCTTGGTGATCCACCTGTTGCGTGCGATTGCTCCTCAGAGCCGCTGGGTTCAACGCGCTCATTATCCTGAACCGCAGCTTGCTCCGAACTTG
>JAJRRE010000088.1 GCA_024279745.1 Alphaproteobacteria bacterium | reverse complement strand
CATCAAAATGGCCAGCAGCACGGCCATCGGCAGATTGGTTTGCGACAGCCCGGCCAGATCATCGATGTCTTCGACATAGCCATCGGTGCGGCGCATGGATAAAATGCAGGCGAATGTGCCCAGCGTCATGGCCAGATAGATCGTCAGGTAGATCAAGATCCCGGCGGTGCCTTCTGAATTCCCCGCCGCCAGCCCGACCAGCGCATAGCCCATATGACCTATTGAGGAATAGGCCATCAGGCGTTTGATATTGGTCTGGCCAATGGCGGCAAAAGCGCCCAGCAACATGGAGGCGATCGACAGGAAGATTATGATCTGCTGCCATTGTTCGGTAATGCCGGGCATGGCGCCAAGGGACAGGCGCATCAGTAGTGCCATAGCGGCGATCTTGGGCGCTGAAGCAAAAAACGCTGTCACCGGGGTTGGCGCGCCTTCATAAACGTCGGGTGTCCACATGTGAAACGGCACAGCCGAAATCTTGAACGCTATGCCGACCAGCAAGAACACCAGGGCGAAAATCAGGCCTATTTCATTGCCGGCGCCGTTTGCGCTCACCGCTTCCTTGATCACATCGAAGCTGGTCGAGCCGGTAAAGCCGTAAAGCAGCGACGCGCCATATAGCAACATGCCCGACGATAGCCCGCCAAGCACGAAATATTTCAGCCCGGCCTCACTGGAGCGCGCTGAATCGCGGCGCAGAGCGGCCATGATGTAAAGCGACAAAGATTGCAGCTCAAGACCCAGATAAAGCGAGATCAGATCATTGGCGCTGATCATTAACATCATGCCGGCGGTCGCCATCAACACCAGCACCGGATATTCGAAGGACGACATCTTGTGGTCCTTCATGAAATTAAACGACAACGCCAGCGCGCCCGCCGAACCGGCCAGGGCCAGTAATTTCATATAACGGCTGAAGCCATCCATGATCAGATTGCCGCCGAACAGGGTTTTAGAAATGTCGCCCTGCTGCCAAACGGCAATCCCCGCAAGCACCACCACAATGATCGCCAGCCAGCCAATAGTGTTATTAATGCGCACGCTTGCCGGCAAGAACACGCCATAGATCAACAGTGCCAAAGCGCCCAGTACCAGAATCATCTCCGGTAACAGCGGCGCATAAGTGGTTAAGAATGATGACTGCATAACTGTTCGAACTCATTTCTTCGTTGCGGGGGGCATCTTCATCAAAAGATGCAGCGCATCGTTTCTCGCGCGGGCTCTGCGCAAATATTTTCTCATCTTTTAACGGCGCAGCCAAACCAAAAGCCACGCAGCGTTACTGGCCCTATTGCGCCAGCGCCAATGCGGCGGCCTTGATGGCGGTTTCATAATTGGTTACCAGATTTTTCACCGAAACCGCCGTCACTTCAAGTATCGGCTGCGGATAGATACCAAACGCGATGGTCAAGATCACCAACGGCGCCAGCACGATAATCTCGCGCGGCGTCATATCCTTGATCGCGCGCAGATTGGGTTTCTCCAGCTTGCCGTAGATCACCCGCCGATAGAGCAGCAACGCATACATCGATGATAAAATAACCCCTGTCGTGGCGAACAGCGCCACCCAGGTGGACACCTGGAATGCCCCCATCAAGACCAGGAACTCGCCGACAAAGCCCGACGTGCCGGGCAGGCCGACATTGGCCAGCGTGAACACCATAAAGACGAAGGCATAAATCGGCATGCGCTCAACCAGCCCGCCATAAGCGGCGATCTCGCGCGTGTGCATCCGGTCATAAACAATGCCGACGCATAAGAACAACGCCGCCGATACAATGCCATGGCTGATCATCTGGAAGATGCCGCCTTCGACGCCCTGCACATTGAGCGTGAACAGCCCCATGGTGACAAAGCCCATATGGGCGACCGACGAATAGGCTATCAGCTTTTTGATGTCCTCCTGGGCCAGCGCTACCAATGAGGTATAGATGATCGCGATCACCGACAGCGCGAACACGAACGGTGCCAGATCGGCTGTGGCCAGCGGGAACATCGGGATCGAAAAACGCAAGAACCCATAGCCGCCCATTTTCAGCAGGATCGCCGCCAGGATGACCGAGCCGCCGGTCGGTGCTTCGACATGGGCGTCGGGCAACCAGGTATGCACCGGCCACATCGGCATTTTAACCGCGAAGGAGGCAAAGAACGCAATCCACAATAGCGTCTGCATACCATGATCAAGCTCAAACGGCCCGATGCTCAGCGGCGTTGAGGGGAACTTGAAGGCAAGCAATGTGGGAATATCGGTGGTGCCGGCGGTCCAGTACATCGCCATCATGGCAAGCAGCATCAAGACCGAGCCGATCAAGGTATAAAGGAAGAATTTGAAACTGGCATAGACCCGCCGTTTGCCGCCCCAGATCCCGATGATCAAGAACATTGGGATCAGGCCGGCCTCAAAGAACAGATAGAACAAGATCATATCGAGCGCGCTGAACACGCCGATCATCATCGTTTCCAGAATAAGGAAGGCGACCATATATTCTTTAACGCGGGTCTGGATGTTCTCCCAGCTGGCCAGGATTGTCAGCGGCATCAAGAAGGTCGTCAAAATAACAAACAGCATGGATATGCCGTCGACGCCCATTTTATACTTGATGGTTTCGCTCAGCCACGCCTGTTCTTCAACGAACTGAAATCCGGCAGTGGTCTTGTCGAAATTGAGCCAGATCAACATCGACAGACCGAATGTCGCCAACGTCGTCCACAGCGCCACCCAGCGCGCATTGCGCGGCGAGGCTGCGTTGACGCCAAACAGAATGAAGGCCGCGCCAACCAGCGGCAGGAAGGTCACAACGGACAGGATGGGCCAATCAACACTCATCAAGCAGCCCCCACGATATACAAGAAGT
>JAJRRE010000087.1 GCA_024279745.1 Alphaproteobacteria bacterium | reverse complement strand
CACCCATCATCCCATGACCATGGCGCGCATGAACCGATTGTTCGGTGTGACCATGGGCGAGAAAGGCGTCAGTCAGCTGGTCTCGGTCGATTTGGCCACCGCCGAACAGATCGTTGACGCGGCTTGAGTTTAATTCTTCAAGTAATAACCCTGCAATAACAAAGACCTAGCAGCCGTTTTGGTGCGCCGCGCGATGGTCGCCAATAGCCAGACGCTGACTTAAAACGTTGTGAACACTCCCGCTGTTCACGCCACGGTTTTAAACAAGCAACTTCTCATAGCTGACCGCCAGCTCTAAGGCCATTTGTCGCATTGCTGGATTCGGCAATTTTTCTTTTTACATTCCGCCGCTTAACTGTTGTGCCGACTGCTTGACACCCCCCAGGCCTATCACTAATGTCCGCCCCGATTGGCTGCCTGTTTCTTGCCGTACTCATTTGAGCTTAAGGATAGCTTCGCCAAATGCCTGATCCGACCGATGCGCCGGGCCCAGAACCGGACCATGATGGCGGTGGCTTAAGCCGCGAGGATCGAGCGGGCTTTGAGAAGCGACTTTCATCGCTGGATGACAAGCTGAACAAGACTGTCACGCCGCGTGAAAAAGCGCGCAAGGAAGCTGCCAGCTCAGTGCGGGTCAGTGGCCGCGGCATGGCCTATGGCATGCGGATGGCGACGGAACTGGTGGCCGCGGTAATCGTCGGCGGGCTGATCGGCTATGGATTGGACTATTTTCTGGGGACAAAGCCCTGGTTGTTTTTGGTCTTCTTCATATTGGGATTTGCTGCTGGTATAGTGAATTTGATGCGCGCCTATAAACGGATGCAGGCGGACATTGATGCACAGACCGGTGGATATCTGGGTGAAGACATGCCAGATAGTGATGACGACTAATGATTGGCCTGGCGCTGCAAACGGTGTTTGTAAAATGGTGCCGAGCTAGGCTGCAACTTTTATACCGGCCTAGAATACCGGCCTGAGTTACGGATAGATATTAACACCGGCGCCGCCGATAGTGCGCCGTATCATGTACAAACAAGAATTGTACGAGCAAACCTCGCGCGGACACTAGCGTGCGAAAATTGACTTTGGGGGCTAGAATTTAAGTGGCAGCAGGAACATCTGGAAGTGGCGGCGGCGTGGCAATGCCAGACCCGATCCACCAGTTTAATATCAACAAAATTGTCGATATTAATCTGTTTGGATACGACATTTCTTTCACCAATTCTTCGCTGTTCATGGTCATGGCGGTGATCGCCATCAGCGCCTTTTTAACAATGTCGATGAGTGGCCGCTCCTTGGTTCCCACACGCCTGCAATCGCTTGCGGAAATCGCTTATGAGTTTATCGCCAATATGGTGCGCGATGCCATTGGCCCGGAAGGCATGAAGTTCTTCCCCTTCGTGTTTACCGTCTTCATGTTCATTTTCACGCTGAATATGCTTGGCATGTTCCCCTGGCTGGGCTTTACCGTGACGTCACACCTGATCGTCACTGCCGGCTTGGCAATCATGGTTTTCACCCTGGTTATAGTGGTCGGCCTGGCCAAAAACGGGTTGGGCTTTTTCAAACTCTTTGTGCCCTCCGGCGTCCCCATAGCGGTTATGCCGCTGGTCGTCGCCATTGAAGTGATCTCGTTTTTGTCACGTCCTGTTTCTCACTCCATGCGCCTATTTGCCAACATGCTGGCGGGGCATATCGCCTTGAAGGTCTTTGGCGGCTTTATTGTTATGCTGCTTGGCGCCGGTTTTGGTTATTCACTGATCGGCATCTTGCCCTTCACCATGGCTGTCGGGCTGACGGTGCTGGAGCTTCTGGTCGCCTTCCTGCAAGCTTATGTTTTCACCATGTTGACCTGCATGTATCTCAACGATGCGCTTCATCCTGGACACTAATTGAGACACTGATTAAAGAGCCGAGTTGAATAACACGACTAAGATAACACGCTAATTCGTCGGGTGACGGCCAAAAGCCAAACCCGTCTGAACCCTAACCTTAATTCAACAGTTAAACATCAAAGGAGAATTATTCATGGATCCTGCATCCGCAAAACTCATCGGCGCCGGCCTTGCTGCAATTGGAACCGGCGCTGCCGGTATCGGCGTGGGCAATCTGTTCGGCCATTATCTATCCGGCGCGCTGCGCAATCCTTCTGCTGCTCAGGGCCAGTTCGGCAATCTGATCTTTGGCTTTGCCGTGACAGAAGCTCTCGGAATTTTCGCACTGGTTATCGCGCTGCTGGTTCTGTTCACCTAATACCGGCGCAGTTATCCCCGGTCGGAATTTGTGCTTTCAACGCACCAATTTCGGCCGGATTACTTGTTTTGAACCTATGCCATCGAGCCCTGGGTTCAGTGTATCGCTTATTTGCGATGCGAATATTTCCGACGACAATTGTCCAGAAAAAGGATAATAAGCAGGCAAAATGGCAAAAACGCATAACACCGGCACAACAGCTGAGGGCGGCGCCCAAGGCGGCGGACATGGCACCGTTTTCCCGCCCATGGACCCAACAACATTCGCATCGCAAATCTTGTGGCTAGCCCTAACCTTCGGCGCGCTTTACATGATCATGTCGCGGATCTCACTGCCGCGCATTGGCGAGGTGGTGGAAGAACGTGCTGAGCGTATCCAGCGCGATCTGGATGAAGCCGAACGCATGAAAACCGAAACCGAAGTCGCATTGGCCGATTATGAGCGCTCGCTGGCTGAGGCCAAATCAAAGGCAAACGGTATCGCCGCGCAGGAACGGGCTCGGGTTAAAGAAGATACCGATCGCGCCCGCGCTCAGGCCGACGAGCAGGACGCTAAAACCATGTCCGATGCCGAGGCCCGAATTGCAAAGTCAAAAACTGCTGCCCTTGCTTCGGTCAATGAAATAGCCGCTGAAACCGCCGGCTCAGTAATCGATAAACTGATCGGCAGCAAAGCCAGCCCCGACGAAATCAAACAGGCACTTGCCTCTCTTGCCAAATAGGACCCGCTTATAATGTTCATGATGGCCGAATTTTGGGTTACGCTCGCCTTCTTCGTTTTGGTGGCCGCAGCGCTTTATTTAAAAATGCCTGCAATGGTAACCAAGGCGCTGGATGCGCGCGCCGATAATATCCGCAAAGAGCTGGACGATGCGCGGCGTTTGCGCGAAGAAGCAAAGCAAATTTTAGCGGACTATAAGCGCAAACAAAGCGAAGCTGAGCAAGAAGCTCAGGAAATTATCGAACAGGCCAAAAGCGAAGCTGGAAATTTGCGTGAAGAAGCGCGCAAGGCTCTTGATGCCAGCATCGCGCGCAGAACCAAATTGGCCGAAGACAAGATCGCCCGCGCTGAAGCTCAGGCGGTATCGGAAGTGCGCTCTGCAGCTGTTGATGCCGCTTTGGGCGCCGCCGAAACCATTCTGGTTTCAAAGACCGCGGGCAGCACCGGCAAACAGCTGATCGACCACGGCATTACGGAACTCAAGGGCAAGTTCAACTGAGCTGAATAGTTATTATTCTTGCTGTCTGAGGCAACCGCGACCAATGTCTATCGCGTCCAAACAGTGATTTACTTTCAAGGGGCTGGGGGGCTGGCTTCTTTCACAGATAGTCAGCCCTTTTTATTGGCCAAATATCATGCGCCCGGATTGCCCAATCGATCACCAATTCTCACCGGGTTAAGCACTGGCAACGCCGCGCCAGGTTTTAACGGGGGCGGCAGGGCCGCGCACGAACCGTGCATATCTTATAATAGCTGTTTTTAACACTGCGGCACCGGTAACTGCGTCCACGCGCCCGGCGCCAGCTCGCCCATTTTGCACCACGCCGCTGCATAACCTTATTGCGCCAGGCCTCACGAGCTGCCCGCCGCGGCAAGCCAAACCACGGCATTTGCTTGTCACCCTGCGCGACAAATTCATGTTTGCAAATACCAGCGGCCTTGGTCATGGCGAAACTGGGCGCAAGCGCTCCAAGGCCAATCTGAAGCGTTAGCAACAGCAACAACCCCATACACATTTTCGGTATAATTTTCATAATTCATTTCACTAGAGCACGTTTGGATTAGGTGGAATCAATTCTGTTATTCGGGCGTGCTCTAAGTCCTTGTTTTAGAGTCTGATTCACGTTCCAATTGGAAGCTCAAGTGCTTCCACTTGAAACGATCAGGCTCTAGAATAGTGCTCATTTTTACTATGTGCCTTAAGCATACAGCAGGCCAGCTTGCACCGACGTGACAGTTAGATGACAATTGCCTTACCAATCAGCCAAGGTTTGCCCCCACCGAAAAACTTCACAGCTCCGTCCTTTGCACTGTCACTTTCAGCCATCCCGGTTCCCGTTTTAACCTTTGGATAACCGGCTATGCGCCTGAAGCAGCACAGCTATGCAAACGCGCAATTCGTGTTGCAGCGCAACCAAAACGTCTTATATCAGCTGCATAGGAACACGGCTGAGTTGATACAGGTTGAAACAAACCAGAACAAAGCAACCAGCCAAACAATGGAGACACGAACATGGCATCACACATCAAAACCGGCATGTTCCATGGAACACAGCCTAATCTAACACTGGCCAGCTT
>JAJRRE010000086.1 GCA_024279745.1 Alphaproteobacteria bacterium | reverse complement strand
GGGGAAACAGGAATTGGATCACATATTATCATCGCCGAAGCGCTCCGCCATTGCCGGGTTTGTCATCGCGTTCGTGTTTATCGCTATTTGGATCGGCTATAGCGGTCCCGACTGGTTCGAAGTGTTGTCCTTCGCCTTTCGCTGGGTGCATGTGCTGGCGGGAATTATCTGGGTTGGCCTGGTCTTTTTTGTCAACTATGTGCAGTTGGTTGCGATGTATGAAGTTGACGATAAAGAGCGCGCGTTCATTGGCAAAGTGATCGGCTCGCGGGTGGCCTGGTGGTTCCGTCAGGCGTCCCATTGGTCGGTGCTGACCGGTCTAGCGTTGCTGGTGCTCACTGGCTATCTATTGCCGTCGATATTCTATGACGATACGGGAATGTTCGCGCCGCTGGCCCGTGTGGTTCTGATCTGGACCGGAGCAATTGGTGGCTTCTTCATGTGGGCCTTCGTGCATGTGGTGATTTGGCCGAATTTGCAGGTGATGAGCGGTGCTCGCCCCGGTGATGCCGATGCCAAAGCACGCGCGCGCATTAAAGTGCGCAATTATGCCCGCGCGAACCTGATTTTGTCGGTGCCGGTTATCTTTGCAATGCTTGCCTCCGGTCATCTTTAGGATTGCGCAGGGCTTAGGGCGATATCGGCTGGTGCCAACGGCAATTGCAGGGGAAGTGGCAGTGGCATCGAGGTGGTTGTGGCCCGTTATCAAGATAATCCGTTAAACTCGGTTCTGTCGGATCTGTCGCGCCGCTATGAGCCGGACCGGTTTGTTGCTGCGCTTATATCCGCGCCGCCGGCCCGGGGGCCTTTGTTGGCAATCACCGCATTCAGCGCTGAATTGGCACGTATCCGGTTTGAAGTCGAGGAGCCGGCTTTAATGCAGATCCGGCTGCAATGGTGGCGCGATGCTCTGGCCGAACCTGGGCGCAAAGAATTGGCAGCTCACCCTGTGGGCAAAGCACTAAGCGCCATATTGACGGAACTCGAACAGCAGTCCGTTACAAGCAATTTGGGCGTTCTCATTGATGAAACGCTGGTCGCGGCGCAGTTGTCGACTGGCGCAATCGGTGCAGATCCTTTAGCTGCTGCTGCAAGTCAAAACCGCCGCGAAGATGTTCCCCTCACACCCGCTCACACCGTTGCAATAGAGGCGCTGATATTTCGCCAATCTGCCGCTGTTTTATTGCCCCTTGCGTTGCCCGGCGACGCGGCCGCCGTTGCCAACGCCTGCACCCTGGCCGGCAGCGCATACGGGTTAGCCCGGGCTGCATTTTTAACAACGTCATTTGCTCCCAATAATCAAAGTGTTGTATCAAAAGTATCAAGGCAAGAGGTTATCGATCAATGCCGCCGCGATGCTTGCCTGGCCAAGTGTGCAATAGCTGAACTAAAACGTGCATTAGCCCCGGCATTTCATCCTTTGGCCTTGGTTGAGCCGTATTTGCGATTGTCGGAGCATTTAACGCCCAGGAGAGGGCATGCGCTGCTCGCCTCGCTGCCACTGCGACGGATGTGGCGGATCACACAAGCGCATTGGGGCCGGAAGTTCTAAAATTGGTAAGGCGAAGACGACACGCAGGTCTGGAGCCGCCACTAATTGCCGAGATCGTTGCTGGAGATTAGATGAGACAACAAAGCCTTGCACGGATAGGATAAGGGGCCAATGGGATGGCAAATCGGTTAATGCAGATTGTCGCTCAGATGGTGCTCATGGCAAGCATCACGGCAGGGCTTTTGAGCCTGGCCCAAATTGCTTATCCACAGAGCGCGCAACCGGCTCCAGTAACGCAGCAACACAACGGGAGCCAAATGCGTTCATTGCCAGGGCGCAAAATAGCTCAGGGCGAAAATGGCGTCGCTGCCGCTGCCACGACCAAACATGCAAGACCCCTTGGCACTGCCCCTGGGCCGAGGCCGAATGCTGCAATTGGCAAGGCGATAGGCAAAGATAATAATAAAGCCAAAGAGAATGGAAAAGAGAATGCAAGAGGGGTAGGCAGGCGCAAAAATGTCTCTCCAACCTCATTGCCTGCAGGTTCAACAAATCCATCCCGGCCAGCTCAATCCCGACCAGCCCCGGCTCGGGCGCGCCCGCTGTCACCGCAAATAGATTGGCGCGTTGAAAATTCTTTTCGGTTCTTCAAGAATGCCGACGACACGGCACTGCACCGCGCGACATTTCAGGCCCTTACGGCTGAAGAACGCAAGGCACCAATTTTGAGTGCTGAACGGGCATTGGCGCGCCGCCATAAAGAGGGCTGGGCGGTTGCGATGGCGGGCAATACTTGTTGGGATCGCAGACGGAATATCCACC
Source organism: Alphaproteobacteria bacterium (assembly GCA_024279745.1). Taxonomy (GTDB): domain Bacteria; phylum Pseudomonadota; class Alphaproteobacteria; order Rhizobiales; family Hyphomicrobiaceae; genus JAJRRE01. The sequence continues at coordinate 875 of JAJRRE010000086.1, read as the reverse complement.
GCTGCAGCAGTACTGCCGATTATATCAACCCGAAAGTTCACAAAGTGGTTGTGCAGGTGAAAAACATAACCGATCCGACTTTGGTGGATTGCACCTGGCGGGCCAGCCCGCTAGCGCGTGGCAAGAGCCGACCCAGACTAGTGACAGTGCCCTGTGACACGCCCGTAACTTTTGCCGTTCCCTTCCCCGCCGGTATTTATCTGAGTGTGGAAATCGGTGGGCAGCCAGTGGCGGAAACTTATATCAAGGTAACGGATTTATTCATTGTCGGCATGGGTGACAGTTTTGCTTCGGGCGAGGGCAATCCCGATACGCCGGTCCGCTTTTCGCGCGAGCGCGCGGCAAATTACGGCGGTGCCAAAGACGGCGACAAATACGCTGGTTATCCAGCTCGGGTCGGCAGCTGGAAGCAGATAGGCGACAAACGCTTTGTCCGCGAGAATGCGACCTGGCTCGACCAAGCCTGTCATCGCTCGCTCTATTCCCATCAATTGCGCGCTGCATTACAATTGGCCGTTGAAGATACCCATCGGGCGATTACTTATGTCGGCTTAAGCTGTTCGGGCGCTGAGACCACTTACGGTTTGTTCTTATATTATAAGGGGAATGAATGGGTTCCAAACCCGCCGCAGTTTTCGCAGATATCCGCCGCGTCACAGGCCCAATGCGCGGGCAATAAAGCGCCGGTGGTTGACTTGCCGGTGGCCTATCATATGGGCAACAAGCTGCCGGAACTGAAAGGGCTGGTTCTGAAGAAGTGCAATCGTAGAAAAGCGCGTCGGATTGATTTGTTGTTCTTGTCCGTCGGTGGCAACGATGTTGGCTTTGCGCGGTTGGTGGCCAATGCGGTTTTGTCCGACGCGTCGATGCTGCGC
>JAJRRE010000085.1 GCA_024279745.1 Alphaproteobacteria bacterium | reverse complement strand
CCGGTTCGGCCGGCTCCAAAGAGCAATAGACTTCGCGATTGACTAGAAAATTATTCCAAGTGAGACCAACGGATTGACTTTTCGTGTCGCCGTTATTGGCGCTGGGCTTACGGGCCTGTCATGCGCTCGCGTTTTGCGGCAGGCTGGCTGCTATGTTGAGGTCTTTGAAAAGGACCGCATCATTGGTGGCCGGTTGGGAACCGCACGGATCGGGCTCACCACATTCGATCACGGCGCGCAATACGTCACCGCGCGATCAAAAGAATTCTCCGATTATCTCGATGAAATGGTCGCAACGGGTTATGCGGCGAGGTGGAAGCCCAAAGCCATTGGCGGTGTTGGTGAAGGCCAGATGAGCCCGTGGCATGTTGGAATGCCGGGAATGGCATCAATCGTGCGCCCGTTAGCCGAAAGTGTACGCATTCAAACAAGCAAAGCGGTTCACACCATTCAGCGCGAAGATGAGGGCTGGAAGCTGTGGTTTGAAGACGGCACAGCGGTCGGCCATTACAGTGCGGTCGCGATAACCGTGCCGGCGCCCGAAGCCAGATTATTGCTCGGGCCGATGCAGGAAATGGCGGCGCCGCTTTCGCGTGTACGGATTTCACCGTGCTGGGCCATTATGGTGCGCCTGGAAGACGGGATATTTCCCGATCAGGATGTGTTTTCCGATATGTCCGAAGTCATTCGCTGGATGGCCCGCAACAATTCCAAACCTGGCCGCAAGGGAGCGGGCGAGCACATTGTCATTCATGCGTCGCCCGAATGGAGCCGGGAAATCGAAGATGCCGACCCCGAAGTGGTTGCGACCGAAGTTTGGGAAGAGGTTTCCAATACATTGTCGCTGCCGCCAGTGCGTCCTGATCAGATGTCGGCTTATTTGTGGAAATATGGCCTGGTCGATACGTCCTTGGGCATGACCTATCAATTTTCTTCTCAGCATATGGTGGGCGTCGCTGGCGATTGGTGTCTGGGCCGGCTGGCCGAACACGCCTATGAAAGCGGCACCGGCTTGGCGCGGGCTATGATCAGTTCTTTGTTTTAGCAACAATGATTGATTATTGATGTCGGGCCTGGACCCGGGCCTGGGCATTGGGCGCAGCACTTCCACACTTCTGCACTTCCACACTGGCGCCGGAATGCTGATAGCTGCCGGTTCGTTCGGTCCGTTAATCGCAATCAAGAAATTTATTTCAAGAAACCCAGGCAAGAAATTTTGCCATCTTCTCCTAACGAGTGATTGCCCCCTTTGCTGCAGCGCGGTACACCTAGGGGCGACTTGCTGCATGTGGAACCGCTCGCGCCGCAATCATAGCGCGCTTAGCCTCCGCTATCAGAGTTTTTTTCTTGTACGTCCTAACGGCCCCCTTGAGGAGAGCTTCATGGCTCATAGTAAATCCGTAGCCGGCAGACCCGCGCGCCCGCTATCGCCGCATCTGCAAATTTATCGCCCGCTCATCAATATGATGATGTCGATTCTGCACCGCTTGACCGGTGTGGCTCTTTATATGGGCACATTGCTGCTGGCGTGGTGGCTGATGGCGGCCGCCGCCGGCCCGCAGTATTTTGATTTTGTCGCCGATGTTTTTGGATCGTTTTTCGGCCGTCTGGTTTTGTTCGGCTATAGCTGGGCGCTTATTCACCACATGCTGGGCGGTATTCGTCATTTTATTTGGGATACCGGGCGCGGCTTTGACACAGCCACCGTCAATAAGCTGTGCTGGTCATCGATCATCGGCTCTATCGTGATCACGCTGGGCATCTGGGCAATCGGACTTGGTGTCTTGGGCGGGGGAGCAAGCTGATGGCATTACGAACTCCGTTGAAGAGCGTACGCGGTCTTGGCTCGGCCAAAGAAGGCGCCGATCATTTTTGGCTGCAACGGCTGACCGCGCTGGCCAATCTGGTTCTGGTTCCATTGGCGATGTTGACGATTGCGCGCCTTGTCGGGGCCGATCATAAAAGCGTTGTTACGGCTTTTGCCAATCCTATGATCGCGCTGTTATTTGGCTTGCTGATTGTATCGGGCACAGTGCATATGCGGCTGGGCATGAAAGTGGTTATCGAAGATTATGTCACCAGTGACTTTGCCAAAATGCTGGCGCTGGTGCTGAATAATTTCTTTGCAATATTTATCGGCCTCGCCAGCTTGTTTGCTGTGCTGAAACTGAGCCTTGGAGGATAGTCGGTCATGTCAGCACAATCTAGCGGTAATACAAATGCAAATGGCAAATCAAATGGTGTTCACGCGCCAGGTGTGAGTGGCAAAGCTTACCCGGTGATCGAGCATGTCTATGACGTGGTCGTGGTTGGCGCTGGCGGCGCTGGTTTGCGCGCGACGCTTGGGTGCTCGCAAGCGGGGCTGAGCACGGCTTGCGTCTCCAAGGTCTTTCCGACGCGCTCTCATACGGTAGCGGCGCAGGGCGGCGTGGCGGCATCGCTTGGCAATATGGGGCCGGACGACTGGCGCTGGCATATGTATGATACGGTCAAGGGGTCCGACTGGCTCGGCGATCAGGACGCCATCGAATATCTGTGCCGTCATGCGCCTGAATCGGTCTATGAGCTGGAGCATTACGGCCTGCCGTTCTCGCGCACCAAGGACGGCTTGATCTATCAGCGCCCCTTCGGCGGCATGACAACCGAATTTGGCGAAGGCCCGCCAGCGCAGCGCACCTGTGCCGCTGCCGACCGCACCGGCCATGCCATGCTGCACACACTCTATGGTCAAGCCGTGCGCCACAAGGCGGAATTCTTTGTCGAGTACTTTGCCATTGATCTGATGATGGACGACGACGGGCGCTGTCTCGGGATCATCGCGCTGTGCCTGGAAGACGGTACAATCCACCGCTTCCGCGGCAAGCAGACCATATTGGCCACGGGCGGCTATGGGCGCGCTTATTTCTCCTGTACCTCGGCTCATACCTGTACCGGCGATGGCGGCGGCATGGTGCTGCGCGCCGGTCTGCCGCTGCAGGATATGGAGTTCGTGCAGTTCCACCCCACCGGCATTTACGGCGCCGGCATGTTAATCACCGAAGGCTCGCGCGGCGAAGGCGGTTATCTGACCAATTCAGAAGGCGAGCGTTTCATGGAGCGCTATGCGCCAAGCGCCAAGGATCTGGCCTCGCGCGATGTGGTGTCGCGCTCGATGACCATTGAAATTCGCGAAGGGCGCGGCGTCGGGCCGGACAAGGATCACATCTTCCTGCATCTGGATCATCTCGATCCGGCAATTTTAGCCGAGCGCCTGCCGGGCATTTCAGAATCGGCACGCGTTTTTGCCGGCGTCGATGTCACCCGTCAGCCGATCCCGGTGATCCCCACCTGCCATTATAATATGGGCGGCATTCCGACTAATTATCACGGCGAGGTCATGACGTCCGTTGGCGGCAATCCTGACACGGTGGTGCCCGGCTTGATGGCGATTGGCGAGGCGGCCTGCGTCTCGGTTCACGGCGCCAACCGGCT
>JAJRRE010000084.1 GCA_024279745.1 Alphaproteobacteria bacterium | reverse complement strand
TGGTTTCACCAATTTCATACCAGGGGCCCGCTGGATTAGCAAAATCGTCGTCCTGCATTTCACGGGTTGGCTGGGTTGCCCATTTGTAGCCGGACCATAGTTCAGTTAAAGGATGGTCCTTGGCAATCGGCGTGATTGCCTTGGTTATACCGTCATTACCGGCAAGTGCCGGCCCGGCCAGGGCGGCAACACACATCGCACCAGCCAGAGTTAATACATGAAGCTTCTTCATTCTTTGCTCCTTCGCGGGACAGTCATCTGACAAATCCGCCAGCAATGAGGGGCTATAAAACGCCCTCAAGTCTGACAGCTCAGAGATGTCCGGCTAAATGTCCACTATTTAAGTGCCTTCAGGAAGGCGACAACGTCTTCGACCTGCTGGGCGTTCAGGATAGCTTTACCCTTGCAGCCTTTGGGAACGCGGTGAAAACCGGTATTGCGATGAAACGCCGGCATGATCGTATCAGGAAACGCTTTCTTGGGATCGACCACAAGCATACGCAATTCGCCCTCACTATAACGTCCGCCAACACCGTCCAGCGCCGGGCCGATTTTGCCATGGAAACCCAGTGGCATCTTGACCTTTTTGCCGCTCTTTTTAACAGCAACAACAATTGTCGGTTTGGATTTGGACATTTCCAGAACTTTGGAAATCTTGTGGCAGGCCAGACAATTGCCCAGGCGACGATGCGCCATGGCTTTCAATGCATTGTCGGCATTGCCCTTCAGCCCATCGAGGGGCTCCTTGATCATAAGGGGAAGGTTTTCCCCTTTGACGGTTTTATAAGACGCAACGTGAGTAGGCTCGCCGTCTTTACATTTTTTTGCGAATGCAGGTGTAGAAAAAATAACCGCAGCGCACCCTAGCGCTCCGATCAATAGATGACCACGCATGTTCAAAGTAGTCCTCCCTCGGCTTTTGAATTATGACTGCGTGAAGCAGTCTTTCTTGGAGTTCGCACAGCCAAATGACCGCTGAACTCTTTTGTCGAACGCGTAATTTGTCGAACGCAAATTTTTTGAAATGCGGCGGCACTGTCGCCATACCACTACCCCAATCGGCCCAACAACCTTTATTAGACGATTTTGGGCGATGGTGAGTCAATGCAAAACATTCGAATTTGCGACTATAGATCTAAGAGCCCGCTAAAAGTCACAAGAATCTATACGGGTTTAGGTTTGTTTTTGTTGCAAATTCTGGCAATGGCAGCGATGGCGCCGCTAAATGAAGTTGAACGACTCAAACTTTAAGCATTCAGTTCAGTTTCGCTCTGCCAGCTGCCTCGGTCTGGCTGAAGCTGGTGACAGGCGCACGCGCACGGACCCGTTGGACCAAGCGATCTGCTGCGGGGCCTCAATCGTTTGACCATGCATTAAGGCTTGAAAGCTTGAAGGCTTATTTTGTGGGCCGCAACGCACTTACGGCACCAATTACCTCATCCAGGGTATCAATCACCACGTCAGGGCCCAGCGCCGCCGGATCGGGCGTATAGCCGTAACTCATGAGAACAATCGGCAAACCGGCAGCCTTGGCAGCACCAACGTCAGCGCTGGAATCGCCGATCATAACCGCGTCGCTGGCTGTGACACCCAATTGGGCCAGAGCCTCGCGCAAAATCGCCGGGTCCGGCTTTTTGGCAAGATCTTCACGAGCGCCAAGTATGTTACCGTCGAAATATTGCACAATCCCCAGCGCCTGCGTGGCCGCCGTCGTGATCGGCGCGGCTTTGTTGGTACAAATGGCCATTTTCATGCCGTTCTTCTGCAACGTCGCAAGTAGCTCCTCAGCACCAGGATAAAGCCCGCGCCCGGCTTTCGAATGCACCATGTAGGCGTCAAGAAAACGGCGCATCAAAGCGTCCTGGTCAACGCCCGCCGTATCCAGCGCACTACCTTCGCGCGCCAGCAAGGTCAGCGCCCGGCTGAGCGCCTTGGCCGCACCGCCGCCAATGAAACTGCGCACCTGATCAAGCGTGAACGGGCCAACGCCCAATGGTTCAAAGGCTTCATTGATCGCCAGCCGCACGTCGGGCGCGCTGTTGACCAATGTCCCATCCAAATCGAATATGATGGCTTTGGGCCATTGGCTCAGGGGCCAGTCGCCAGAAGTCGAGGCGCTACTGCCCGTGCCGGCCGTATTATCGCCACTGGTGTTGCTCATGAATGACGCCTAGCTCCCATTCTTGCCATTGGCCCAATTCTTGGCCAAAGCCGCCACGCCGGGCAGCTCGCGCCCTTCCAGCCATTCCAGGAACGCACCGCCTGCCGATGAGACATAGGTGAAATCGCCCGCTACACCCGCCGCATTGAGCGCCGCCACCGTATCGCCGCCGCCCGCCACGGAGGCCAATTGGCCCGCTTTAGTCAAGGCCGCTGCCTCGCGCGCCAGGGCAAAGGTGCCATCGCCAAACGGGTCGATTTCAAAGGCGCCGAGCGGGCCGTTCCACAGCAGGGTTTTGCAGCCCTTGACCACTTCGCTTAGATGCGCGACGGACTTTGGCCCGACATCCAGGATCATGGCGTCATCTGGAACATCAGCCACATCGACAACGGAATTTTCCGCGCCCGCCTTGAACTCCGTGGCAATCGTCGCATCGACCGGCAGCACAATCTCGCAATTGGCGGCCTTGGCGGCTGCAATAATTTCAAGCGCTGTGTCTTTGAAATCAGGCTCGGCCAGTGATTTACCGACATTATAGCCCTGCGCCTGCAAGAATGTGTTGGCCATGCCGCCGCCGATAATCAGCTTATCGACCTTGGTCACCATATGGGTCAGCACCGGAATTTTGGTCGATACCTTGGCGCCGCCAACAACCGCTGCGACAGGCCGCGTCGGCGCATCAAGGGCTGAGCGCAGCGCATTGATTTCTTCCATCATCAGCGGCCCGGCATAAGACGGCAGCAGATGGGTAATGGCTTCGGTGGAAGCGTGCGCCCGGTGCGAGACGGAAAACGCGTCGGAAACGAATAGATCGCCGAGCTTGGCCAGCTCGCCGGCAAAATCAGGATCATTGGCTTCTTCGCCCGGATAAAACCGCAAATTCTCCAGCAGCGTGACATCGCCGTCTTTCATTCCCGCTACGACTTCGGCTGCCGGATCACCGACGCAATCATCGGCAAACGCAACCGGGCTGCCAAGAAGGCCGGCCAAATCGGCGACCAGACCCTGCAAGGAAAACTCCGGATTGACCTGCCCCTTGGGCCGTCCAAAATGAGACATGACAATAACTTTGGCGCCGCGCTTAGCCAGATCACGCAAACCAGGGACAACGCGCTCAAGTCGAGTTGCATCGGATACTTTGCCACCGCGCATCGGCACATTCAGGTCGCCGCGCACCAGAACACGTTTGCCGCTCACATCTGCGTCGCTGACAGCTTTCAATCCATCCAAATTCATTGCTCTCTCCCCGGTCGCTCTTGGTCATTCGTCAATTGTATGAAATTTGTTGGCTGTTTGCCCCATTGGGCGCGCAAGGGCAACCGGCACTGGCGTCGCAAGTGGGAAAAACCGGGCAAGTGGGAAATCCCGGCGCGGCAGCGGCGAGCCTGAATGCCGTTGGAGCGTACCCCGCCTTGGCTGCAGCATCGCTGCTGCTGTTATATATTGCTGCTAGAGAAAATAGGCTTTCAGAGCGGAAGGAATGGCCACCAGCACGATCATCATTACCAACGTAGCGCCCAGCACCCGCCAGATCACCCGGTACATGCCTTGCACATGAGCGCCGTAAACGCCCTTATTGATGTCTTTGAGCATGGAAAAAGCGCCCGCGCCTTTGGAAATCTCATTGCCGCCGCCCGCTTCCAGCTCGTCATGGCTTTGCGTCAAGGCGCGCCCGCCTTCGCTCTTTTTGATGTTCAAATGATACCAGATACCGAGCAATGCCATTGGCACCACGGCGGCCCCGCCTAAAAACAGTCCATAAGCATCTATCCCGGCCTCGGTATTAACCAGCCAGTCTACCCACTGTGCCCAATCTTGCATTCTCGGCTCCCCCGGCTTTCGGTCTGTTATGTTTTGCTCGCAACCTTATCACTATACTTTTTCCAGCGTTGGACCTAACCGCGCTGGGACTTGACCAGTTTATCAATGGCCATGAGATCGCGCATCAAACCTTCAAATTCGCGCAAGGGGACCATGTTCGGCCCGTCGGAAGGCGCCTTGTCCGGGTCCTGATGGGTCTCGATAAACAGCCCCGCCACGCCAACTGCCACGGCCGCGCGCGCCAGAACCGGCACAAATGTGCGATCACCGCCCGAGCTGCCGCCCTGCCCGCCCGGTTGCTGCACGGAATGGGTGGCATCAAATATAACCGGGCAGCCCATCTGCGCCATGATCGGCAAGGACCGCATATCACTGACCAGCGTGTTATAGCCAAAGGACGCGCCGCGCTCGGTTACCAGGATATTTGGATTGCCGCTGTCGGCCACTTTGGCGACGACATTTTTCATGTCCCAGGGCGCCAGAAACTGCCCCTTCTTAATCTTGATGACTTTGCCGGTTTTGGCCGCCGCGATCAGCAGATCCGTCTGCCGGCACAAAAACGCCGGGATCTGTAGCACGTCGGCGACCGGCGCCACAATCTCACACTGCTCAGCCGTATGCACATCGGTGACAATTGGCAGACCGAGGGTTTCGCGGATTTCAGCAAAAACTTTCAGCGCCGCGTCCAGCCCTATGCCGCGCTTGCCGCCCAGACTGGTACGATTGGCTTTATCGAATGACGACTTATAGACCAGACCCAGCCCCAGCCGCCCAGAGATTTCCTTCAATGCGCCGGCCATTTCCAGCGCATGGTCGCGCGATTCCATCTGGCACGGCCCGGCAAACACCACAATCGGCGCGTCATTGGCCAAAGTGATGCCGTTGATTGTAACACGGCTGTTGAGGTTCTCTATTTGTGTCCCGCTCATTTGCTGGGGCTCCTTAAGTTGCCTGCACAACGTGACGGCTTGCTCGTTGGCGTTTTAGTACCGGGCTCAACTCCACCGCAGTACGCGCCGTGCCAAGGGTCCCGCATCCAACAGTCCCGGCTGATATATCATTCAATAATCACGGCACCAGCAAAATCTTGCCCGTATGGCCCGACGCCTCCATCAGTTCATGAGCGGCGGCGGCATCGGCCAACGGAAACGTCCGGTCTGTTAAGGCGCGTAATTTTCCCGTCCCAAATAGCGGCCAGACCTGATCACGCAGCGCCGCCGCAATTGCAGCTTTCTGGTCGTGCGAACGCGGTCGCAAGGTCGATCCGGCCAGGCTGAGCCGTTTCAGCATGATCGGCATGAGATTGACCTCAACCTTGGCGCCATTGCGAAACGCCAATTGCACGATTCGGCCATCCCGCGCTGCCGCCTTGAAATTGCGCGCAATATAGTCGCCGCCGATAAAATCCAGAATGACATCGGCGCCGCCGGCTTCCTTCAGGACCTCAACAAAGTCTTCCTCGCGATAATTGATCGCGCGCGCGGCACCAAGCTCGCTACATAAAGCACAGCGCTCAGCCGATGACGCGGTGGCAAACACCTTGGCCCCGAAAGCCGCGCCGAGCTGGATTGCCGTCGAGCCGATACCGCCAGCCCCGCCATGCACCAAGAGGGTCTCGCCACTGCGTAAATTGGCGCCGCCAACGCCCTGCGCTGGCGTTAAGAAAATATTCGACCAGACCGTGAAATAAGTCTCCGGTAGTCCGGCGGCATCGACCAGCGACACACCCTCCGGAACGGGCAGGCAATGGGCCGCAGTTACACAAACATATTGCGCATAGCCGCCACCATTGGTCAGCGCGCAAACCTCATCGCCAATTTGCCAAGCGCTCACACCGTCGCCCAGCGCAACAATCTGGCCGGACACTTCCAGCCCCATCAAATTTGATGCGCCGGGCGGCGGCGGATACTCACCCCGACGCTGCATCATGTCGGGGCCGTTCACACCGACGCCTGCGACTTTGATTAAAACTTCTCCGGCGTCCGGCGCTGGGACGGCGCGCTGGCCTAGTGCCAGGACTTCCGGCCCGCCGACGCCGTTTAAATCCACCACCGTCATATGATCCGGCAATGCCGCAACATCGTTCATATCAAATTTTCCTGATTATCTGACGCAACTGTTACGCGTCCGTTGTATTTATCTCGGTTGAACCGAGGCCTGATCCTTTGCCCACGGCCGGTGCAACGGTGCGCCGATAAATGTGCCAGGACGCATGACCAAGCACCGGCAGAACCACAATCAGCGCGACCAAGGCCGTGGCAAATGACAGCAGCAGCAGAACGCCAATAGTCATCCCCCACACAATCATCGGCCCGATATTTTTTCGCACAACGCCGACGCTGGTCACCATGGCGGTTACAAAATCGATATCGCGATGAAACAACATGGGGAAGGACACAACGGAGAAGGAAAACACTGCCAGCGCCAGGACGGCGCCAACCACATTGCCGATCGCCAGAAAGATCAAGCCGTGTTGGGTGGTGAAAATCGTCGTGAGGATCTCGGCCGGGTTGGAAGTGGTCAGGCCGAAAAAGACAAAGAACAACAGCGCCGCGATGTCCATCCAGATCACAAAGGTAAAGCCGGTGACGAGCGCCATCCAGGCAATGTCGCGCCCGCAGGCATTCCAGCAGGACAGCCGTATGATCGACGCCGACAACGGCTCGCCTTCTTCCAGGCGGCGGCTGACCTCATAGAGCCCGGTCGCGACAAAGGGCGCCACCAGTGCAAAACCCATAGCCAGCGGATAAACCAGATGCGGCAGCTGGAAATATTTTAGCAGCGCTACAAGTAGCCAGCCGCCAAGTGCATAAAACCCGCCAAAGAACAGACCAAAGCGCGGCGCCGCCAAGAAATCTTGCCAACCGGCGGCCAGCGCCGCAAAGACGTCAGATACGCCTATTTCAAGTACTTTTGGCCATTTGGCTTTTGCCTTGGCCTTCGCGCGCGCCGCTTCCGTAGCATTTTCCGGACCGTTACTTTCAGGGCCTACGCCGCCGGTTGTTGCCTCAAGGTTAGAGTTTGCCGCCGCGCTCATAATGATCTCCAGCCCTGCTAATGCCGCTATTCACAAATGTCCCGGCTGCAATTTGCCCAATCATGCGGCAAATATCAATGGGCGGAACGTTACCCATCGTGAATAGACACTTGGCCAACTGCAATAGTCTTCCAAACAAAATCCCCACCATTGAGAGCACAATGACGGGGATTTCCATTGCCTGACATAACGATCTTACGGCATCGCCGACAATTGATCATCAAAATAGCGCGCGGGTGATCATCAAGATAACGATCATCAAGATAACGCGCCGGCTGAACCTAGCGTGCGATCAGCACCCGGGTCCGGCCATCTTTGGCTTATCTGCGGCCTATTTACGGCTCCAGCTTTCAGTTTTGCAAAAGATGCTCAGCGCACAACCGGTTAGCTTCAGCTTACCGCCGCTCAATTTTACCGTGCCGCTATACTTTTTGCCATCTTCCGATGAGGTCAGCGTGCCTTTCCAGCTTTTGCCGGATTTTTTGGCACCGCACATCAGGCGCTTGCCGACAGATTTTTTGTTTGGCGAGCTGACTACCTTCATGCCCAAGCCGCCGGCGCATTTATAAACTTTGATTATGGCGCCGTTTTTCGGGCGTTTCCAATTGCCGTATGGTGATGCAGCTGATGCGGTTTGCGCTGTCAGTCCTGCAAACCCAGCGCAAACGGCCGCCACGGTCAAAGCTTTCAGTGATACTCTCATGCCAACTCTCCCAGAATTTTTTCAATCGTTTCGACTGCGCGACAAGACCCTACTTTCAGTCAAACCGCTTTGCTTTGTCCCTCTAACCCGCCGCCTGCGCGGCAATATCAAGATTTGCAATAATTGCAGCCTCAATCAGCCTAACTCAAACTGAGGCGAATGGTTAATGGTTTTTATGGCAAAAGTAATGTTCAACCTGAATTTACCGGGATTTAGGGCGTTTTTGTTCGCTAAAACGTCAACCATGTAACACTTCATTAACCACGCACGCTCTACACACACCTTAGTAAGTAGTGGAGAGCGTAATATGAATAGTGTTAATTGTAATGGCCGCAACTCTATGACGAGCGGCAATAGCCGCCCAATCATCAGCCCGATCATAGGGATTTTTATTGTGGCATCTACGCTGAGTGGCTGTGCCATCGGCGTTCCTGGCGTTAGTTCGCCAAATACTGGCGTTACGACGGCCTCAACGTCGCCGCAACCGCGAAATTCTTTCGCTTTGGGCGCACCGCCGGCAGCTTATCCACAACGGCACGAAGCCGCTTCATCGCGGCCCTATATCCGCCGAACAACTGCCGGCACCTCAACTTATGCCAATGCACCGATCCGTCGGCGCTGGCAGTGGAGCGAGCCGCGCCGAGGCAGCAAAGTGATCACGGTCAGGCGCGGACAGTCGCTCTCCAGAATAGCCATTGATCGGCGCGTCGCCATATCGGAACTGATGGCGGCCAATCGGCTGCGCGGCCCGTCAATTGAACCGGGACAACAATTGCTTGTGCCGCTGAAACGCTATGAACGAGCCGCAGTCCGCCCTGCCCGCGCACCACGCGCGCTCACGCAATATGATAATCGCGGCTACACCAAACCCTCACGTCTATTTGAACGCTCAAATGAACCGCTGCCACGCACCAGGCTCAGCGCGCGCGGCTATCAAACTGCGGCAGCGGCGCGGCGCCCCTTGACTGCCTATGCAGGGCGCTCCTACCAGGTGCGAGCTGGCGATACGCTCTATGCCATATCGCGCCGTACGGGCATCAGCCCCAAGCGCCTGGCTCGCCATAACGCGCTCATCAACCCGTCTAATTTACCAGTTGGCATGGTGCTATCGATCCCGCGCTGACATAGCTGCTGCGCTGTGGTGAAGAATATGGCAGCGCGGCGGGTGTTGATAGCAATGTGCACGCCGCTTTAAACGGTATCAACTCAAATTCGTTCGGGCTTGGTGGGCAATCACCAGGCCCGTTTTGCTTTGTGCGATCCCCCGGTGACGCGGCCTATCTGCTCGTCTATAACCGGCTCAGTTAATCCCCTGCCGGTGCGGCCGCATGAGTGCTGCAACTCCTGTGTCGCCGCGAACCAGACATCTTCATCCATAAAGGACGCCGCAGCCCAAATGACGAACCGCCGATCCACTCCCCCGCGCGCATCGAAACCGCCTGGTTCCAGCGCCGCAGAGCACCCCGATTTACAGCGCCAACTCGCCCGCATTGCCGACGCGCTGGATCGCCTCGCCCCGGCGGATATGAGTGCACCCGATTTTGAACGCGCGGACGGATTTTTGTGGCACAGCGCGCCTGAGCATTTCCAGCCGGTTCAGCACATAAATCGCGTCCCACTGGCGCTACTGAAAGGGCTTGAACGCGCCAGTGCGCAATTGCTCGATAACACCCGCCGCTTCGCACAAGGCCTGCCGGCAAATAATGCGCTGCTTTGGGGCGCGCGTGGCATGGGCAAAAGCTCATTGGTCAAAGCGGTGCATGGCACGGTTTGCGCTGAGGCCGCCGATTTGGCTAAAAGCTCCAAGAGTACCGGACTGAAGCTGGTTGAAATCCACCGCGAAGATATCGATACATTGCCGCGCTGTCTTGGCCCTCTAAGCGCCAGCGCCCACCGTTTTATTGTATTTTGCGATGATCTGTCCTTCGACCATGACGACACGTCTTACAAATCCTTGAAAGCCGTCTTGGAAGGGGGCATTGAGGGACGCCCGGACAATGTAATATTTTATGCCACGTCCAACCGGCGCCACATGATGCCGCGCGATATGATCGACAATGAGCGCTCCACCGCCATTAATCCTTCAGAGGCCGTCGAAGAAAAAGTGTCGCTCAGCGACCGATTTGGGTTGTGGCTGGGGTTTTACAAAGGCAGTCAGGATCAATATCTTGAAATGGTTACCAGCTATGCCGATTATTTTGAACTCAACTATGATCGCCAGGAGCTGCGGGCCGATGCTCTGGAATGGGCGGCCACACGCGGCGCTCGCTCAGGGCGCGTTGCCTACCAGTTTATTCAGGATCTGGCCGGCCGCCTTGGCCAACCGTTAAAGCTGAAGTAAGGGATTGGTATAATGGCCTGTGGTCGGTGGCAGCTGCGCAACATACCAATCGCCCATTGCGGCCACATACATGCCTGGCGCTGACGAGCCACATCTGCGGCTGCCCGAAACGTCTGCCAGTTGATTTGAACGCAAAACAATGATCTGCTTCGCATAAAGTATTGCTTGCACATTCGCCGCCGAACAAGCAACGCTGGCTGCAATCTCAACACACCGCCCGAGCTGGCGGCACAGCGGGAACGCTCATGGCCCTGACCGATTTCATCGCAGCTGGTTTGGTAACGCTCTTTGTAACTGTCGATCCACCGGGACTGGTGCCGCTTTTCATCGCCCTGACCGGCGACATGACCAACAAACAACGGCGCGAAACCGCGCTGCGGGCCTGTGCCATCGCGTTTTGTATATTGGGCATGTTCGCGCTGGTTGGCGATTGGCTGCTGGTCAAACTGTCG
>JAJRRE010000083.1 GCA_024279745.1 Alphaproteobacteria bacterium | reverse complement strand
CGGCGGCGAGCCTCTGGGGTCTGAACTGCTAGATTGGGGGCGGCACGTCTTCGGGGTCACGATCAATGAGTTTTATGGCCAAACCGAATGCAACATGATTGTTTCCAGTGCGTCGACTTTGATGGCGCCGCGTCCCGGTGTCATGGGGTGGCCAGTGCCGGGACATGAAGTTGCGGTGCTGGCAGGGGACGGGGAACTATGCAGCGCTGGTGAGCTGGGCCAGATCGCCGTCAAAGCGCCGGACCCGGTTATGTTTTTGCGCTATTGGAATAATGAAACGGCCACCAGGGACAAATTTCGCGGCGAGTGGCTGATCACCGGCGATGTAGGGGTGCGTGAGCGCGACGGTGCCATACGGTTTATCGGGCGCGATGATGACGTGATTACCTCGTCAGGATATCGTATTGGTCCGGGCGAAATCGAAAATTGTTTGCTTAAACATCCGGCGATTGCGATGGCGGCAGTCATCGGCAAGCCCGACCCGCTACGCACTCAGATCGTCAAAGCCTATATTGTCCTAAATGCCGGGCATGAACCTACACCGGCTTTAAGCGGCGAAATTACCGCTTTCGTAAAACGAATGCTGTCGGCCCACGAATATCCGCGCGAGATTGAATTTGTGGATGGCCTGCCGATGACAACGACCGGTAAAATTATCCGAAAAGAGTTGCGGGCGCGCGCGGCAAAAGAAATGGGCTGAGATATTCCACCCCGATCTGCTCATGGAAAATCCCCCAAACCAGCGCCTTTGAACGGTGCGCGACGTCGCTATGAGATTTGTTTCCAAAACCGCGCCAGTTAGATCGCCAGATATTCGTGGCGCAGATCCTCATTGTCGAGCACCTCTTTGGCGCTGCCCTCGTATACAATATGGCCCATGTCCAGGATTAGTGCCCGGTCGGCCAGCTTCAGTGCGGCGACAGCATTTTGTTCGACGATGATGGTGGTAATACCAAGCTCGCGCACTTCATGCAAAATGCGCTCAATCTCCTGCACGATGACCGGCGCCAGACCCTCATAGGGCTCATCGAGCAGCAGCAATTTCAAATCCCGGGCCAGCGCGCGGGCTACGGCCAGCATTTGCTGCTCGCCCCCCGATAGCGTTATCGCCTCTTGTTTGCGCCGCTCATCGAGGCGCGGAAAATGTTTATAAATTCGGTCAAGCGACCAGCCAATCGGCTCGGCGATTTGTGCCAGCAATAGATTTTCTTCAACGGTCAGTCCGGCAATGATGCGGCGATCTTCGGGGACCAATTGAATACCGGAGCAGGCCGCCTGATGCGAGGGCATTTTGTGAATGGCCTTGCCGTCGAGATAGATCTCGCCCGATGTCAGTTGCGGATCGTCGGTGCGGGCAATGGCGCGCAATGTCGATGTTTTGCCGGCGCCGTTGCGGCCCAGCAGTGCTACAATCTCGCTTTCGGCAATGTCGAAGGACACACCCTGCACGATGTAGGATTCGCCGTAATAGGCGTGGATATCCTTGACGCTGAAGTAAGCCGGTTTCGCCGCTTTTCTTGTCGCTGATGCAGCAGTGCCGGGCGGCGGATTGAGCGTGCTGGTTGGGGGATTGCTGGCCATGCTCATGATGTTTGGGTTCCTCCCAGATAGGCTTCTTGCACTTTTGGATTGCCCTTGATTTCTTCGGGCGTGCCTTCTGCGATGACCGTTCCCTGTGCCAGTACGGAAATCTTATGCGCCAAAGAGAACACTACATGCATGTCATGTTCGATAATGATCTTGGTGATGCCGCGCTCGCCAATCCGCTTAAGAAGGTCGATGGTGTTGTTGGTGTCGGCGCGCGACATGCCGGCGGTCGGCTCATCAAGCAGCAACAGCTTTGGGTGCTGCATCAGACACATGGCCATTTCCAAGCGGCGTTTGTCCCCGCGCGACAGGGTGTCGGCAATCACATGGCGCTGATCGGCAAGTGATACATCAAGCAGCATCTGCTCGGCTTCGTCGCGCACTTCATGGCGCCCACTCACCGACTGCCAAAAGTTGAGTTTAAAGGAGCCGTCATGTTTGGCGAATGACGAGATCATGACGTTTTCCAAAAGGCTCATGTCGCCAAAAATCTCCGGCGTCTGGAACACGCGCACGACGCCCATCTGATTAATCTCATGGGGCTTGATACCGCCGAGCAGCGAGCGCCCGTTAAAAGTAACATAGCCCTCATCAGGTTCCAGCTTGCCGACGAAGCAATTCAGCAGCGTAGATTTGCCGGCACCATTGGGACCAATAATCGCATGGACGGCCCCGTCCTCAATCTGCAGATTGACGTTGGACAGCGCGGCCAGTCCGCCAAATCGTTTTGAAACCCCTCTTACCTCAAGAATAGCCATTTTTAATTAGAGATCCTTAATCTGGGTTCTTACAAATGTCAGTCTAGCCGCTTCTGATCAGCCGGATTGGGCTGTGCCAGACGGCTGGTTATTCTGCGGCTTGATGTTTCGGCGCCGCGGCGCCGTGGGAAGAGCCGGCACCGCCCGATGATCCGGTGTCCCTTTTGCCGCCGCCGCGCCAAACCCGTGCAGCCAACCGGTCAAAACCTTCCATGATGCCGCCGGGCAAGAATATAACGATCAGCATGAATAGTGCACCCAGTGTCAGATGCCAGCCTTCGCCGACAAACAAACTGGATAAGCCGACGACGGCGTCTAATATGCCTGGCGGCAGAAAGTCAAAAATGCCGTAGAGAGTTTGCTCATTAATGGCGGAGAAGATGTTTTCAAAATATTTGATCAGGCCAGCGCCCAGGACAGGGCCAATCAAGGTGCCAACACCGCCCAGAATAGTCATAAGAACAACTTCACCCGAGGACGTCCATTGCATCCGTTCTGCCCCGGCAAGTGGATCTGTTACCGCCAGCAGGCCGCCGGCTAGACCGGCAAACATACCCGAGATGACGAAGGCGGCAAGCGTATAGGGCCGCGTGTTCAGTCCGGTATAGTTCATGCGGGTCTGATTGGATTTAACCGCGCGCAGCATCATGCCGAAGGGCGAGCGGAAAATGCGCAGGGCAATATACATGCAGACGATCAGCAGGACGGCGCATAGATAAAAGCCCGGATAACCACCCATTTTGATGCCGAATAATTCGGTTGACGGCAGGCCCGGTTCGGCCGGGTAGAACATGCGGTCAATCCAGCG
>JAJRRE010000082.1 GCA_024279745.1 Alphaproteobacteria bacterium | reverse complement strand
TTCCATCGAGCAAACGGCGGTCAACACCAATCTGGAAGCGGCCGAGGAATTGGCGCGCCAGTTAAAGCTGCGCGATCTGGCCGGGCTGATCGTGATCGATTTCATCGACATGGAAGAAAAGCGCAATAACCGGGCCGTTGAACGCAAAATCAAGGAATGTCTCAAGAATGACCGCGCGCGCATTCAAGTGGGCCGTATCTCGCATTTTGGCCTGCTTGAGATGTCGCGCCAACGGATGCGCACCGGCGTCCTGGAAGGCTCCACGACGCAGTGTCCCCATTGCACCGGCACCGGCGTCATTCGCTCAACCGAATCTGTGGCTCTGGCCGTTTTGCGGGCTTTGGAAGATGCGCTGCTGGGTAACGCACGGCACTCCTTGACCGCCTCGACCACGCCAACCGTCGCGCTGTACATCCTCAATCATAAGCGCGCTTTTATTAATGAGATGGAAGATCGCTATGGTATCGGCCTCACGGTCGAGGCGTCCGATGCGATGCAGGGCGCCAATTTCACTATTGAAAAATCAGTGGTGCAGAGCGAGCCTCATCGCCGGCCGCGAAATACTGCCGTGAAAATGGAATGGGGCTTTGAAAACGGTACAGTAGAAGCGGCTGGTTCAGGGCGAGCCGGCACAGAACAAGCCAGCACTGAACAAACCAACACAGAACGGCAAGGTGATGACGCTGAAGCCGAGCAGAAGAAACCCCGGCGACGGCGCCGGCGGCGTGGAGGTCGCGCAGATCGCGGCGATGGCGCATCTTCGCCCGCATCCTCTTCGCCCGCATCCGATGATGTGAACGGCGTGCGCCATGACCAAGGCGATAGACAGCAAGACCCCGAACAAAGCGCCGCCGAGGCGGCTGGACAAGAAACCGCGGACAGCAACGGTGACGATGGCGTCACTGTCGATGGAGATGCCAAACCCCGTCGGACACGTCGCCGTGGCCGCCGTGGGGGACGCCGTAATCGCGAACGCCAACAAAATGCACAAGACCCCGCGACAGACCAGGAGCAAGGGCAGGAGACCAACGGCTCTGCAGACAACCAACCTGCAGATAGTGCCGCGCCCCTATCGCCGTCCGACACGGGCGATATTCCCGGCAGCGGCGACCAGCCTGATCTTGGCGACCTGCCAGCTTTGCATGGCGGCGCCCCGACGGCACGCACTGCCAGCGACCTCGGTGATGGCGTGATCGATCAACCCGCTGCCAAACAGACCCGTCGCCGCTCCAGAGCCCCCGCACGCGCCAAAAGCCAAGACGCCGAACAAGAAGGCGGCGCAGCAACAAATGACACCGGCACTGGCACCGCTTCGAAGGCAAAATCAAGAGCTAAGCCAGCCGCCAGAAAAACCCCGGCCAAACGCGCCGATAGCAAAGCCAAAGCCGAAGCAAAAACGCCTGCCGAGGTCGCGCCGCCGCCTTCAGCCAGCGAACCGGCAAGCGACAAAGCTGGGCCCAGCCGAAAAGGCTGGTGGCAACGGGCCTTCTCCAGCGACTGAATTATGGTTCACTCTTGGCTCACGGCGCGCACCGGCGTTGAAGATAACGCCTGCGCCTCCGCATGGGCGCGAAACGGTTCGCGGGCGAACATTGTTCGCCGGGGGGCTCTAACTGTCTCGCGGCTATTCCTCGCAAAGCTCGGGCCTGCGACGGCGCGCCAAACGATTGGCGGGTCGCATTGCTCCCGTGGGGGATGCCAGCAAAGACCCGTGCTCTATCACAGCTCCGTCTCATCAACTTCAGCCCAGCCCTCACCATTTGGGCACAACGCGTCGCGACTGCGACCGAGAACGATAGTGATCCGGCGCTTATGCGCCGCGCCTCGCAGGCGCAGCGACCGTAGGGAGCGGTGCGCGCCGTGAGAGAAAGAAAACAGCAACGACCCGTGCTCTATCACGGCCGCACCCTCTCAGCTCCTGCCCAGCCCTCACCATTTGGGCACAACGCGTTGCGACTGCGACCGAGAACGATAGTGATCCGGCGCTTATGCGCCGCGCCTCGCAGGCGCAGCGACCGCAGGGAGCGGTGCGCGCCGTGAGAGAAAGAGCTACAACGTCACAAATGCATCGCCGCCCACGGTCACCAGCTTCGGTGTCGCGCGCACTTTGGAGCCGCCGCCAATCGGCGCCAGCAACTCCTTTTGCGCCTCAATGATATTGACGCCGGCAAAAGCTGGAGCGATGGCACCGCCAAGCCGCTCCCAAACCGCGATACTGCGCACCAGGACACGACGTTCCCAGGGCGGCATGTGCAGAGCCGTCGACCAGCCGACCGGCGTAAACATTGCGTCATCCAGTAGCCGCTCTAACTGCCCGCGATTATAGGGCTGGCCATGACCAAACGGGGTTGCATCAATCCGCGACCAGATCGAGCGCCGGTTCGGCACCACCAGAAGAAGACGTCCTTCCGGGCGCAGGACCCGCCAAATTTCGCGCAGGAACGGGCGCACGCCTTCCACCATCTCCAGGGAATGAATCACCAGCAAACGATCCACGCTGGCAGCGGGCAGCGGCAAAGCCTGCTCGTCGATCAATGCGGTTTTTACCGGGCCCCTGCGCGGCCAGACCAGCGCTCCTTGCCGCGCGGGCATCAATGCCGTAACTGCTGCCGCTTCTTCACGAAACAGGCCCAGATAGGGCGTCGCGAACCCCAAACCAACGACAGTCAGGCCTTTCAATTGCGGCCAGTGGGCGCGCAGCCGCTTGCCCAACCGCCGACGCACGACAGTCCCCAGGGGGCGGGTGTAGAAGTCACGCAGATATTTGGCGTCCATATGCATGGAAACTTGGTCCGGGCATTGAGCAATTCAAGTTGAAAAAGAACAGAGTAACCAGCCTAACGAAACGTTATATAGCAAATTAATCAACACCTTGCCTATGCCTCTGCGCCGCCGCACGGCAATTACCGATTGCCGACTTGTACCTTGCGCCGGCAAGCGCCTAACTTTAACATGCCCAATAGACACCGCCAGGGCCCCCGCTTTCTGCCCGCGCCCCAGTACTAATGCCAGACAAGTCTTAGAGCAGGTCCGACTTAGGTGGAATCGGATTTATTTAGAAGGGCTGCTCTCACGTCCTTGTTGCAGAGTCTGATTCACGATTTTGATTGAAGCGAAGTGCTTCCATCTCAACCGATCAGGCTCTAGTGCCAAGCCCTGGTCCAATATCAAGTCCAACAACAAGTCCAACATCAGGACCAACATCAGGACCAACATCAGGCCCAATACCAGTCCTGGTTCCCCGTTGCTTCCCAACACCGCCGAGGCCCCTCATGAGCAAGCTTGAAATCCATCAATTCCCTATTCGCGGCGATAATTATGCCGTTCTGCTGCACGACGAGGACGCCAATGTCACCGCCTCCATCGATGCAGGTAGCGCCGCCGCCATTGCTGATGAGCTGCGCAAAAAGGGCTGGTCCCTCACCCATATTTTCACCACCCATCACCATGGCGATCACACCGAAGGCAATGAGGCGCTGAAACAGGAATTTGGCTGCACCATTGTCGGCCCGCGCGCGGAAGCTGCCCGGGTGCCGGGGATCGACCGCCCAGTCAGCGAGGGCGACGAGGTTTCCTTTGGCCGCTTCACATTCAACATCTTGGAAACTGGCGGTCATACGGCCGGCCATATCAGTTTTGTCGAGCCGAATGAAGCTGTCGCTTTTGTCGGCGATACCTTATTCACTCTTGGCTGCGGGCGCGTCTTTGAAGGCGATGCTCAAACCATGTGGGCCTCGTTATCGAAGCTGATGCAGCTCCCCGATGATACCAAAATATATTGTGGCCATGAGTACACGCAAGCCAATGCCCGCTTCGCCCTGACCATCGAGCCGGAGAATGAGGCGTTACAAACCCGCGCCAAGCAAATCGACGAGCTGCGCGCGCGCGGTGAGCCGACCGTGCCCACAACCATGGCCGAGGAGAAAGCCACAAATCCATTCCTGCGGCCGCATAGTTCTGCCATTCGCGCAAGACTGAACTTGCAGGACGCGGCCGATTGGCAGGTATTCGGCGAAATCCGTGCCCGCAAAGATAACGCGTGATCGCCAGGCGGCAGTCTTTGCCGTCAACACACTCCTTTGCGCCTGCTCCAGCACCCCAAAACCGGGCATTGGATTGGTGAAGGAACGGTGAAAGTTTCGAATCAGCCCTCGTCCGATTACCCCAAATGTGACACCTGAAGTTTTGTCCACTGGATATCAAGCGCTAATTTTCGGGTTAAGCCGTTGATTTTCGTGCATAAGTCGTGTTGCCGTGCAAACTGCCCCGTTGTGCCCTTGCTCCTTGAACCCGACTCAAAGAGATTGGCAAGAACAAGTTTCGTAACAATGCGGCATATGCGGGGATCGTCTAAAATGACTGGTCAGTCAACAAAACCGTGCTTAAGCGCGGTATTCGTCGATTACGACAATATCTATCTGTCTTTAAAGCGGAAAAATGAAGAAGCGGCCAAACGCTTCGCCAAGGACGCTGGGTCCTGGGTTCAGGAAATCTCGTCGGGGCGTTTGATCACGCCGACCAACGGCTCATTCGGCTGTGAGAATCGGCGCGTGGTAATGAACCGGTGTTATGGCAATCCGGTGCCGCGGCGTAATTCGCAGGACAATTCCACCGACATGAATTCCTTTCCTTTTGTGCGCCATCATTTCCTGCGCTCGGGGTTTGAGATCATCGATTGCCCACCGTTGACGGCGCAATTGAAGAATTCATCGGACATTCGCATGGTCATGGACGTGCGCGATTTTCTCACCCACGACACCTATTTCGACGAATTCGTTATTCTGTCCGGCGATGCGGATTTCACACCATTGCTGCACAGACTTCGCGCCCATGCCCGCCGCACGGTAATTTTTGCCAATGACTATACCGCGGCACCTTATACCAGCATTTGCGATGGCGAAATTCGTGAAGCCGATCTAATCACCTTGCTGCTTGAGGGACGATTACCCGGTGACAGTGGAAGCGATGAAGCTCTTTTGATCGAAACCGATAGCTTGCGCAATGAAACCATTCGCAAGGAAATCATCGAAGAAGTCGTGGGCGGTGTGCGCGCTGCGGCGGCTCCCGTACCGCTTGAAGCGCTGGCCGACCGGGCATTGCGCAATCTGGGCCACGACAAAACTGCAGGATCAAGCTGGGGCGGCACGGGTGGATTTCGCGAACTGCTGACCCAGGACCTGCCGAACGATATCGCGCTCAGCGATAAGGCGCCCTATTACGCCTTTGACAAAAAGCGCCATTCTGCTCCTGAAGCGATTGCACCGCCAAACGGCGCTCAACAGGCCATCGATCAAATCGCTGCCACTCCGCAACCAGCGGCTGCGCAATTGGCGCCGCAAGCAGCTCCTCAATCAGTGGCTCAACAAACCCCACCGCCGGCTGCGCAACCGGCCCCGCAGGATCGCAACCAACAGGATCAGGGGCTACCTTTGTCGCCTGCGGCATTGCGCCCAGCGGCAGTAGTGGCCGTCCCCTTATCGGCCGACACACCGCCCTTGTCAGTTGGAGAAATCGCAACCCGGCCACCACAAACGGCTGAGCAAAGCTACGCCGCCGCCGCCAATGCTCATACGCAGCAGCAACCGCAGCAAGTTGAGAGCGGACCAGCAGCAACGCCGTCACAATCCCCGCCGGCTCCCCAGCTATCAACGCCATTGCATGCGGTACAAGCGCCACCGGCTGCCACCACCAGCGCGGCTCAATTGGTTCGGCAAACAGCGCCGCAACCTTTACAAGCTCCTGTGCAGCAGCAGTCACAACCGGCAGTGCCGCAAAACGCTCAATCCTCAATACCGCAGAGTACGGCTTTAGCGCCCACAAGCGCGTTGCAACCAGCTATTCCCGCGCCGGCCGTACAACAGCCACAACAGGCACAGGCACAGGCACAGGCAGTATCATCACCACCCGAACGCCAGTCCGATGCAGCATCTGCAATGCAGCAGTCGATTGCGCGTATTCACGATGCTTGTCAGGCACCGACCTTGGCACCGCCGGAATATCGGATCATGTTTGAAGTCATAGCTGATGAGATTAATGATAACGGCCTGACCGGCGCCCAGACTTTGTCCAATATTGCAAGCCGGGCCATTGGCAAGGGTCTCGACATTCAGCGCGACGATGTTCGCTTTGTTTTGGACGTTATCAGCGAAGACGACCCATGGTTC
>JAJRRE010000081.1 GCA_024279745.1 Alphaproteobacteria bacterium | reverse complement strand
GCGGTCAACTCGGTTTCCATGGCCTGGATGCGTTTGGAAATTGTTCCCGGTGTGAGACCTAATTCGGCAGCGACGGCAGATAGATTCTGCAAAGCGGCAACGCGCGAAAAAATGCGCATATCCTGAATATCCATATCGGGTTCCTCTGCCAGCCAACGCGCTTTACTCTCTCAGCAGGAGGAAGGTTCTGCTGGTACAAAAGGCTCTTTAGGAAGTGCCATTGGGACGGCCGGAAAGGTCTTGGTCCCGCGATACGTCTTAAAGATTTGAGTTGCGGCAAGGGCTGAGGTTAGGTGTGTAGATTGGCCAATAGTATAACCGGAACCACGCTAATCAGCAATGATCCTATCGCCAAATAACACAAGTTGATTTGGAATGTGCATCCAGGCAACAGGTCGGTTTTGGAGAACCTGCAAGCAGGCAGTTAATGCTGAGAAAACCTCAACTCTGGCACTGCGGCTGCATCAAAACACTGCTCGTTATCAAGTGAAAAAATCACCGAACCTCGCGTTCACTCAACGGCCAAAACCAAGGTTACGGCCGCCGTTAAATTATTGCGCCGCATCAGGCGGATAGGCGCTAAAGTTCAGTTATTTCAGCGTTTCTCACGTTTCAGCAGAATGGGTTTGTGACCGCAAAGTAAAAAACACGGTACTTATCAATTGTATATTGCGAGCGTTTAAGATTTGAAATATGCCGAAAATGTGGCGAGGATAATGGCGCGGAAACATTTTGAAATAAGATTGGAAAAACAATTTATTCCATAAAAAATGCTGCGAAATATATTTCCCTGTTGCGGATTAAAACGGTCTTCGAAACTCCGCCGCAAAACTGCATTGCGGTTTTCATGCTGTGGCTCGCGGCGGTAGACTGAGCCATGCTCGCAGCAGGAGACCCGAGCATGGCTCAAAGCTTGCGCGCGTGCGCTCAAAGCTCTTGGTGTTACGCTCGGTAATTCGCGCTGGGGTGGCGCGCGCGGTCTGTGGCACAGCCGATCACAGCAAGGTCGCGCACGAGCCGCACCAAGCGCGCCAAGGGTTATTTTTTCTTGCCAACTCCCAACGCCTTGAGTGCTTCCAAGGTGGGCATTGAGACAATGTTATAACCGCAATCCACGTAATGGGTCTGGCCGGTAACGCCGCCGGACAGATCGGACAAAAGGTAGAGGCCAGAGCCACCTACTTCGTCCAGTGTCGGTGTGCGTTGCAGCGGCGCATGGTCGCCTTGGTAGTTAAAGATAATACGCGCATCGGAAATGGCGGCGCCGGCAAGGGTGCGCATAGGGCCGGCGGACAAGGCGTTGACGCGAATGCCTTGCGGTCCAAAATCGGCGGCGAGATATTTCACCGAAGCTTCCAGTGCGGCTTTGGCGACGCCCATCACATTATAGGAGGGCACAACGCTTTGTGCACCCAGATAGCTGAGCGTCAGGATTGAACCGCCGTCTTTCATCAAGGGTGCGGCGCGCTTTGCGATCTCGGTAAGGGAGAAGCACGAGATGACCATGGTGTTGACGAAGTTTTCCCGCGACGTGTCGGAAAAGCGGCCCTGCAATTCACGCCGGTCGGAAAAGGCAAGCGCGTGGACCACGAAGTCAAGCCCGCCCCAGTTTTTCTCGATTTGGGAAAAGACGTTATCAACACTGTCCAGATCCGAGACATCGCAATCCACGATGATATCGGAGCCAACAGATTCGGCCAGCGGCACGGCACGGCGGCCAAATGCGTCGCCTTGATAGGTGAAGGCCAGCTTGGCACCCTGGCCCGCCAAGACCCGGGCAATCCCCCAGGCGATTGAGCGGTCATTGGCCACGCCCATGATCAAACCGCGCTTGCCGGCCATCAACGGGCCGGGCTGGGCAATGTCTGGTTCAGACATGTAAACTCCTAATTTGTTTGAAGCAGCCCTGGCGCTAACTCTGTTCCAGGCACAGCCATATTCGAATTTCGTCACACCAGACCTCCAACTAAAAGCGGAGCGGTGCAAATCTTTTGCCAACTGGCAGTCTGTATGGTTACCAGCGCGGGTTACGGGCGGTCGCTGCCGATGTGGTTAACTGGCATATCGTTTCATGATGAGGGTGCCATTGGTGCCGCCAAAGCCAAAGCTGTTTGACATGACATAGTTTAGATCAACATCGTCTTGGCGCTGGCGGGCAATCGGCAGGTCGGCAAAATCAGGATCGATCTCGTCGATATGCGCGCTCTCACAGATGAAACGGTTGTTCATCATGATCAGCGAATAGATGGCTTCTTGCACGCCGCTGGCGCCCAGTGAATGTCCGGTCAAGGATTTGGTGGCCGAGATCGGCGGGATGTCGTCGCCGAAGACATCGCGAATGGCGTCGATCTCGCGCGCATCGCCGACCGGCGTGGCAGTTGCATGGGGGTTGATGTAATCAATTTTGCCGCCGATACCATTGCCGTCGAGCCCCTTTAGCGCCAGCTTCATGCAGCGCGCCGCGCCTTCGCCCGATGGTGCCACCATGTCATAGCCATCCGACGTGGCGCCGTAACCAACGATCTCGCCATAGATTTTGGCGCCGCGCGCTTTGGCATGTTCCAGCTCTTCCAGAACCAGCACACCGGCGCCGCCGGCGATGACAAAGCCGTCGCGATTTTTGTCATAGGCCCGAGACGAGGTGGCGGGCGTGTCGTTAAAGCCGGACGACATAGCGGCCATGGAATCGAATAAAACCGAAAGCGTCCATTC
>JAJRRE010000080.1 GCA_024279745.1 Alphaproteobacteria bacterium | reverse complement strand
CCTATCTTACGGGCATCGGCAATGGCAAGCGTCAACACCGCCACGCAAGTCAGCGAGGTCAGCAATAGCAGGGCCAGGTTGGTGACTGCGCTGCTTGATTTAAATTTGCGGTTCAATAGACGCATCGAAGTCCGAACAAGAGTTTGCCGGGTCGACACATGGGCCAGGTTACGCGGGGCACAGATACCTTAAGGGCCACGCGCGGACGTTCCCAGAAGTTAAGGCGAATCAAGGTTATATTATGCGCAAGTGAGAGGCATATGGCCAGAGTGCTGCGGCGCGCGCTTTCATCTGTTACCCCAATCGGCAACAGCTTGAAGGCTCAAAAGTCACATTTTGCGCGGGGCATCACTGGTTGTCGGCACAACGAAAACCGCCGACATCATGTTAAATGACATCGGCGATCGTTTTTCAGCTCGTAACGGCCGGCTGTTAATAGCGGTAAGCGTCGCCCTTGAACGGGCCTGCCTGCGGCACGGAAATATAATCCGCCTGCTCCTTGCTCAATTGCGTCAATGTCGCACCGACTTTCGCCAAATGCAGCATCGCGACTTTTTCATCCAGATGCTTGGGCAGCACATAGACTTGGCGTTCATATTTTTCCGGCTTGGTCCAAAGC
This sequence comes from Alphaproteobacteria bacterium, assembly GCA_024279745.1. Lineage (GTDB taxonomy): Bacteria > Pseudomonadota > Alphaproteobacteria > Rhizobiales > Hyphomicrobiaceae > JAJRRE01. The sequence continues at coordinate 7,827 of JAJRRE010000080.1, read as the reverse complement.
TCGATCTGCGCCAGGGTCTGATTGGTGAAGGAAGCGGACATGACAAAGGACGGATGCCCGGTTGCATTACCCAGATTAACCAGCCGGCCTTCGGACAGCAGAATAATCTTATGGCCATCGGCAAATTCGATTTCATCAACCTGCGGCTTGATGTTCAGCCATTTCAGATTGCGCAAACCGCCAACCTGAATTTCACTATCGAAATGCCCGATATTACAAACAATGGCGCGATCTTTCATGCCGCGCATATGATCGACCGTAATCACATCGATATTGCCGGTAGTGGTTACAAAAATGTCGGCTCGCGGAACCGCCTGCTCCATGGTCACGACTTCATAGCCTTCCATTGCCGCCTGCAGGGCGCAAATCGGATCGACTTCCGACACCAACACACGGCAACCAGCACGCGCCAAAGAGGCTGCGGACCCTTTGCCCACATCGCCGTACCCGGCAACCATCGCGACTTTGCCCGACATCATCACATCGGTGCCGCGACGAATGGCGTCGACAAGGCTTTCACGGCAGCCATAAAGGTTATCGAATTTCGATTTAGTCACGGAATCATTGACGTTAATGGCCGGGAACAGCAGCTCGCCCTTCTTGGCCATATCGTATAGACGATGCACGCCCGTGGTGGTTTCTTCCGTTACGCCGCGAATGGCTTCAGCGTTTTTGGTATACCAGCCCGGCTTGCTGGCAAGTGTCTTCTTGATCGCCGCAAACATCACTTCTTCTTCTTCATTGCCTGGCGTATCCAGGAAAGCAGTGTCGCCTTTTTCCGCGCGCACGCCCAGATGCAGCAACATGGTTGCATCACCGCCATCATCCAGAATCATATTCGGAGTGCCGCCGTCAGCCCAGTCAAAGATGCGGTGGCTATAATCCCAATAGTCCTCCAGCGATTCGCCCTTGATGGCGAAAACCGGAATACCCTGGGCAGCAATCGCGGCAGCGGCATGGTCCTGTGTCGAATAGATATTGCACGAGGCCCAGCGCACTTCGGCCCCCAAAGCGATCAATGTTTCAATCAATGCGGCAGTTTGAATTGTCATATGCAGCGAGCCGGCAATGCGCGCGCCCTTGAGCGGTTGCGAAGGGCCATATTCTTTGCGTGTCGACATCAGGCCGGGCATTTCCGTTTCGGCAATTGCCAGCTCATTGCGCCCATATTCGGCCAGTGAAATATCTTTGACAACGTAATCATTTGTATCGGGCATGGTTTTATTTTCCTTGAGCAATCGTCTTGCATATGACAGGCGCCGCTGCTTGCTGGCGCTGCTTGAGTTTGAGGGTCGATTTTTTGGCAACAAAGCGGACGGTGCTGTGCGTCCGGCCTTGGCACCAGGCAGATCGGCGCGGTCAGCACATCTGCTGCGCCCCCGCTTCTATACATCCGCCTCACGAACAAAGCAATAAAGATATAAACAAGTCGTTATGTCTTTTTTTTCATCGTGAAATCACAAGACGGAACTATTGCCAGCGGAGGCCTGTTTCTTACCATTGCGTTGATCTATATGGAATTTTATGGGTCGCCTCTGACTGCTCAGCGCCCGGCACTCGGTGCTCACGCCTCGGTGCCGACTCGTCGGTGCTCACGCCTCAGTGCTCACGCCTCAGTGCTCACGCCTCGGTGCCCAGCCATGCTGCACTCAGCTCTCTTCGCCAAATCCGCCGCTCACCAATTCGACCAGCGCGTCCAGTGCTTCGGGACCCTCAACACCGCTAGCCTTAATGACAATTGTTGATCCGGGACAGGCGGCCAGCATCATCAGCCCCATGATTGACGTGCCGCCAACGGTTTGGCCATCGCGGGTGACCTCAACGGCGGCGTCGAAAGATTCAGCGCATTTCACGAACTTAGCCGAAGCGCGCGCGTGCAATCCCTTTTTGTTGACAATCGTCACATTGGCAATTGGAAGGCGCTCATCCATAGTTGATAGTCTCCTGCACTCGCCGCTTGAATGTTACGCGCTCGCAACAACAGCTTTATCGGCACCAACCGCACCTACACTGAATTCTGCAGGCATCACTCTCCCGACAGCACCTGACTGGCCACATTGATATATTTGCGCCCCGCTTCTTTGGCCATATCAATAGCTTGGGCAATTGGTTGGTCTGCGCGAATGCTGGCCAGTTTGATCAACATCGGCAGATTGATACCGGCGACAACCTCCACATGCATTTCATCCATCACCGAAATCGCCAAATTGGAGGGCGTACCGCCAAACATATCGGTCAGCAGCACCACGCCTGCCCCGCGATCAACCGATCGAATGGCGTCCAAAATCGCAGCACGACAGTCCTCCATATCATCTTCAGGGCCAATGGAAATCGTCGCCATTTGTTTTTGCGGCCCAACGACATGCTCCAGCGCCGCACGAAATTCGCGCGCCAGGCCGCCATGGGTCACCAGTACTAATCCAATCATTGTTCTCGCACCAACTATTCTTATGATCAGTACAAACGCCGTCAACGCGTTTGATCGTTAAGCCGCTACGCCGCTAAGTCGTTAGATCGTTAGCGCCATAGCACACCCAAATGATGCCAGACACCAGACACAGGCCGCAACGACGAAACCGAGCCTATATGATTGTCAAAGGGGCAAGCTGCGTGCAAGCAAAATATGGCCCCAATAGACCAAAATCTATTGGGTGCGGTGCTCTAACACACGGCGCAGCGCCAAATTAACTTTAATTGGAGCGGAGATTTCAAACGGCGCCAGCGGCATAAGCGCGATATCAACGCCAAGAATGGTGTCGAACACCAGATCCGGCGGCAGTCTTTCAATTTTCCCGGCATCACAGCCTGGCGCAACCAAATCCAAAATCAATTTCAAATTGGTGCACGGCACATACTCTTGATCGATAATTCCTATACCGCGCACTTCCAACTTGCCCGCAATTTCGGGTGCCGGACGTGCGATCAGGCAATCGTTTTCAGCACATAGCAGCGTCTGATCGTCGCTAACCAATTGCCATAATTGCCGCCCATCGCGGCCGGGAAAGCTGTGATGCAAACACCGCAATGCCAGATCGGACTTTCCGGCCCCCGACGGTCCGCGCAGCAATACGCCGTGCCCACCATGCGCGATGCAAGTGCCGTGCAGCAGCTGGCAATCTGGCACCCGTGTGCTCAACCGATCATTATTCTCAACTGGCGCCACGGCTATCACTTCGGGAGGTCTTATTCTTGTTTGCCGCCGGCAGCCGGATGATAAACACAGCCCCCTCGCCGGCCCTGTTTCCCGAATTCACAGAATCGGTCCGCGACTGGGAGACCAAGGGCGCTCCCAGATTTTCCGCCCAGATCCGCCCGTCATGAGCGTCGATAATTTCTTGTGAAATACTCAAGCCAAGCCCGGAATTCTTGCCCTGCAATCCATCCGTGGCAGGCCGGTCTGAATAAAACCGCGAGAAAATCGTCTTGAGATTCTGTGTAGGAATTCCCGCACCCTGATCGCTCACCCTGATTTCCACTTGATCGGCGATGCGCTCAACCGACACCTTAACCACGCCGCCGGGGGGGGAGAATGACAGCGCATTATCAACCAGATTGGTGATCACCTGCGCCAGCCGCCCTTCATGCCCATTCACTATAAAGTCCTGCAACGCCGCTCCATTGGCGCTGGAAAACTCAATTGAAATATCATCGGCGCGATGCACATCGGAAAAAGCGTTCGTCACATTGGTCAACACCTCGATCAAATGAACCGGCTTGGCCTCCTGCAGCGCCAGCTCCGCCTCCAGCCGCGACGCATTCGATACATCGGTGATCAACCGGTTCAATCGGTGCAGCTCTTGAATGATCTGCTGCACTAATTCTTCGCGCGTCTTATCATCCTTGGCATAGGACAACGCTTCAGCGGTACTGCGCGCTGCGGTCAACGGATTTTTTAATTCATGCGCCACATCGGCGGCAAATTTCTCACTTGCCTCGACGCGCCGGTAAAAGGCCCCCGTCATATCGCGAAAGGCCACAGCAAACTGACCGACTTCATCCTTACGGCCGGAAAAATCGGGTAGCTTAGTGCGCTCCTTGATATTTCGGCGGACCTGGACCGCAGCTTCGGACAACCGCCGCATGGGCCGCGAGATCGTACTGATAAGCCAAAGCGATGTGAAAATCGTCGTAATCAGAGCAACCCCGGAAATCAGGGCGATACCAATGCGTTCGGACAATAAAATATCGTCAATCTCGCCTGGCCGCGTCGACAAGAGCAAAACGCCATGTACCGCTTTGTTGCGCTTGATCGGCGTCACCAGCGACACAATCTGCTGCCCCCTGTCGTTCAGGAAAGACATTTCCATACTGATGCCGGATTTCATGGCGACGCGCATTTCCATGTAGCGCGAAATATCCTCCCCCTCCACTTCGCGGTAGACCGGCAATGAGCTGGGTACGAACCAGGCGCTTAACCGGGTCCAGAAATTTTTGAGAGGTTTGCTCCGATCGTCCTTAGGCTGCACGGGCAAGGTTGTCAGCGGGTCTTCGCCGGAAAAATCAAACGACATACTGGAACGTGTCAGCATCTGATTTGAATCTGCAATCAATGTATAGTCACGGGTATAAATGCGGGCGCGGGTATTGGTCGGCTTAATCAGGCGGCGCAAAATCGGTGCGACTTTTTCCGGACTGAGTGACAACTCCAATGCAGCAAACGCATCTTCACGAAACGGCACACGCGCGTCATCAACATTGGGCAATTGATTTGGATCAAGCGTGATGCCGTCCGAGCCGACGATTTTGGCATTGGCGGCGATTGCACCGGCAATGATCTCACCTTGCACGCGCAGGCTTTCGCGCTTGGCGGAAATAAGCCAGGCTTGGTGCTGTGAAATGTATAAAATGCCGATGATCAGCAGCATCAAACCGAGCAGATTGGCCAGAAAAATGCGCCGGGCCAAGGTTACGAAAAAGCGGTCGAGGGGAAGCCAGCTGGCGTTTTTTGCCCACCAGGAACGCAGTGCCGATCCACCAGCCGCTAGTGCTTCCAAGGGCCGGAACCTTGCCGTTTGAGAGCCATTGTCGCCAGTCAATCGAGCAGCCATGGCCCGGCGCGCGGCATCGTCAGGGCCAGCGGGCGTATGTCTGTCCGTTTCTACAGCCATTGACTACCTTTTACCTACATGCCCCGTGACTTACCTGCCCGCTCCGTGGCTTACCTGCCCGCTCCGCAGTCCTGCTCCACGGCTTGTTTCGGCGCCAGATAAAGAGCCAATCCAGATAAAGTACCGGGCCAAATAGAGGGCTGATAGAGAGCTGGAAATTTTCCAGCCCTCAACTTTTGGAGTTTTAGCTTCAAGAGCTTTAGCTTCAGGCCTCTTTAAAGCGATAGCCAACACCGTACAGCGTTTCGATCACATCAAAACTGTCATCAGCCATTTTGAACTTTTTGCGCAAGCGCTTGATGTGACTGTCGATGGTGCGGTCATCTACATATACTTGGTCGTCATAGGCCGCATCCATCAACGCATCGCGCGTCTTGACAACGCCGGGACGCTGCGCCAACGCCTGCAAGATTAAAAACTCCGTAACTGTCAGCGTCACCGGATTGCCGTGCCAATGACAGGTATGGCGTTCTGGATCGAGCTTTAACGCGCCGCGCTCCAAAATCTGCTTCTCGTCGGCGCTGCTGGCGGTCGTCTCGCGCGCCTGTGTGCGCCTTAATACGGCTTTGCACCGCTCCACCACCAGACGCAATGCGAAAGGTTTGGCGATATAATCGTCCGCGCCCATCTTCAGCCCGAACAGCTCGTCAATCTCTTCGTCTTTTGATGTTAAAAAAATCACCGGCATATTGGATTTCTGGCGCACCCGGCGCAGCAATTCCATACCGTCCATGCGCGGCATCTTAATATCGAACACACCCAGATCGGCAGGGTCGTCATTCAGCGCTTCAAGCGCCTCAGCCCCGTCATTATAGGTGCGCACATTATAGCCTTCCGCCTCCAGCGCAGCGCGCACGGAAGTCAGGATGTTCCGCTCGTCATCGACGAGTACGATTGTGCTTTTCTCTTTCATTTCCTCGACGTCCTGGCAGTTTCCTTGAAACTTAGACTGCCTTTATGGTCCCATAGGTGATAACATTTGTCACGGGAGCCGGATTTGGGGGCCAGACTTTTAAGGGGCCTGACTTTAGGGGGCCTGATTTAACTGACAGGGCCCGACCTTACCTGATTAGGCGCTTCTTCAAAGTGCGACAAGAAGCACATAGGCATAGATAACAGCATATCACGCCCAAAAAGGCGAAAAAAATCGATCTTTACACCCAGCCAATCCTGCATTAGTGAGGATTTGTGCAAGCAAAACGATCCAAAAACCGATCATGCAACAGCAAAATTCGCAATCTGAGGCCGAAATTGGCCGCCAAATGATCGCCCAGGCGCAAATTACATCCCTGGCGACAATCGATCGTAAATCGGGCGGTCCGAGCGCCTCACTGATTGCTGTGGCGACACTGAGCGACAATTCTCCAATATTTTTGATTTCCGCTTTAGCCGAACACACCAAGAATTTGATCAAAGACCCGCGCGCCAGCCTGCTGATCGATGGCACCCGGAAATTGCAAGATCCGCTAACCGGCCCGCGTCTGACACTGATCGGCCAGGCGGCGCCAATCGCGTCCAGCGCACCCGAACACCTCGCCGCCGCGCGAGAGCGCTATCTGGCCGCCCACCCCAATGCGGAACTCTATGTGGACTTTGCTGACTTTGAATTTTATGCCTTCACCATTGAGCGCGCCCATTATGTCGGCGGCTTCGGCAAAATTTCCGCCATTGCCGCTGGCGACTTAAAAACTGGTTGAACAGGTGGGCGGGCGAGCGGCTCCGCCTTCGCCATCAATCCTTGAAGTCGTCGGTGTTGAGCAATGCACTAAACGTCACGCCTGCATCAGCAAAGGTCTTTGCTGCGCCCTCCTGCCGGTCAACAACCGTGATCACGCGCACCACATCGCCGCCCGCCTCTTCAATCATGCGCACAGCTTTCAGCGCCGAGCCGCCCGTCGTCGTGACATCTTCCAGTACAACAACGCGTTTGCCGGCAAAACTCTCGCCCGCTGCCAGGCCTTCAATCAGCGCTTGTGTGCCGTGTTCCTTCACTTGTTTGCGCACAAAAAAAGCCTGCAGCGGCCGTCCTTCCATCTCGCTGACAGCGCACAGCGATGCGGCCAACGGCACCGCGCCCATTTCCAGCCCGCCGATCAGATCGGCCTTGTCGTTCGCAACTGCATCCAGAAACAGCCGTGCAATCAGCGCCGCCCCTTCAGGGTGCATCATCGTCGGCTTCATATTGAAATAAAAGGTCGAGCTGCGGCCTGACGCCAGCTTCATCTCGCCGCCGCGCTGGAATGAACGCTCGGTGATGATGTCAATCAGACGCTCGCGCCCGCCGGATTTCGAAGGATTGCTGCTCATTCATTTGGTCCTTTTTTCTTGCAAGCTTATCCACGCCTTCGCTTTTCCAAAAAGCATTCTTCGGCCAGGCGTGATGCCGCGTCCCAAGCACCACACCTAGAATTTGCCCCCAGCAATCGCCGCGGCGCGCCCTTATGTCAAGTCTGCAAGCCCCCGCCCTTCATGCTACCCACAGGCCGCTGTTCCGTTTCAGCCGGTTTTGCTGTACTGGAGCTATTGGACCTTGGCGTCAATTCATTTGAAGTTGGCTCGCCCCATCACTTTTGCCCGACACTGAACAGGAGATATCCGCATAATGGTCACCCCCGAAAAGCCCCCCGAACTCCTGGCCACGCGCTGGTTTAATACGGATAAGCCCATCAGTTTGGAAAGCTTGAAGGGCAAGGTGATCGTGTTAACGGTTTTTCAGATG
>JAJRRE010000003.1 GCA_024279745.1 Alphaproteobacteria bacterium | reverse complement strand
GGCTGGCGTCGCCAATTTGCGCAATGCGCTTGCCTATGCCTATGCGGTTGAGCGCTCGGAACTGAGCCGGGCGCATAGCGCGCTGCTGACCGGCGCCAAACTGGCCGACAGAACAGTGGCACAGGGGCGGATTTTGTCGGCATTCACCCCGCACAAGGCGAAAGACAGTAGCAAAAAACGCGCACAAGATGCTGAAACGGCTAAACATTCCGCGACGAAACCAGAAAGCCAAAGCTCGGCTCCAACCTCAAGCGACGCCGACGCCGCGCCGACGACTGCCGCCAAAGCGCTGCCCCAATCCTTACGCAAAACCGGTTGACACCCACCAAATTATCAATCAGCGCCACTATCGCCGCGCAAAACCACGCCAAGCGCTGGATTGTTGCGCCGGTCATTGCTAGAAGGCAGCCCAACAGGAATGCTGACTAACGCCCCCTCTCCCCGTTTCTTCACGAGGAGAGGGGGCATAATCGCGTTCCAACGAGAAAATAATATTGACCCTTCAGGCAGGACGACATGGCCAAGAAAAATAACGCCGACAAAAAGACTAAAGCCGCCAAAACCAGCAGCACTGCCGCAAAGTCGGACAACACCAAGACGGGCAGCGCGCCGGCGGGCAATGGCAAACCAGCTGAAGAGGCGGGGCGCGACTGGAGCAAAACGCTGTTCCTGCCCAAGACCGATTTCCCGATGAAGGCGGGGCTGCCACGGCGCGAGCCGGAGCTGCTCGAACGCTGGGCCAAGCTTGGCATGTATCAGCGCCTGCGCGAGGACGCCAAGGGGCGCGACAAATACGTGCTGCATGACGGCCCTCCTTATGCCAATGGCAACATTCATCTGGGCACGGCGCTGAACAAGATCCTGAAAGATATCATCACCCGCTCGATGCAGATGATGGGCAAGGACAGTAATTATGTGCCCGGCTGGGATTGCCACGGCCTGCCTATTGAATGGAAGATCGAAGAGCAATATCGCAAGAAGAACAAGGATAAGGACGCGGTGCCGGTTGGCGAGTTTCGCGCCGAATGCCGCCGCTTTGCCGAAAAATGGATCGATATTCAGCGCGAGGAGTTCAAGCGCCTTGGCGTTGAGGGCGATTGGGATAATCCGTATCTGACGATGAAGTTTGAATCCGAAGCCAAGATCGCGGGCGAGTTGATGAAGTTCGCCATGAACGGCTCGCTTTATCGCGGCTCCAAACCGATCATGTGGTCCGTCGTCGAGCGCACCGCTCTGGCCGAAGCCGAAGTCGAATATTATGACTACGAGAGTGATACGATCTGGTGCAAGTTTGCCGTTACGAACGGCGGCGATTTGTTAAGCGGTGCCTCTATCGTGATCTGGACGACAACGCCCTGGACCATTCCGGGCAATCGCGCTGTCAGCTACAGCCCGCGCTTTTCTTATGGACTTTATGAGGTGACCGAGGCGGCGGACGACAATTGGGCGAAGGTCGGCGACAAGCTGGTGCTTGCTGATGCGCTTGCCGATAAGGTGATGAGCCAATGCAAGGTCGAAGGCTTTGAGCGGCTAAACGATGTGTCCGCCGACACTTTAGGCAACCTCACCTGCCACCACCCGTTATACGATTTGGGTTACGAGTTCGACGTGCCCCTGCTGGCCGGTGATCACGTCACCGACGAGGACGGCACTGGCTTTGTGCATACGGCGCCGGGGCATGGGCGTGAGGATTTTGAAATCTGGACGGAGCTGGCGCAGCAGCTTGAGGGGCGCGGTATCGACACCGCAATCCCCTTCACCGTTGGCCCCGACGGTATAATGACCAAGGAAGCGCCGGGCTTTGAAGGGCGCACCGTCATCACCGACAAGGGCAAGAAGGGCAACGCCAATAAGGCCGTCATCGACGCGCTTACCAGCGCCGGTGCCCTGATCGCGCGCGGACGGCTCAAGCATCAATATCCTCATTCGTGGCGCTCAAAGAAGCCGGTTATTTTCCGCAACACGCCGCAATGGTTCATCGCCATGGACAAACCAGTTTCCCTCTCCCCGTCCTTACGGGGAGAGGGTGCCCAAAGGGCGGGTGAGGGGCAGCAGCACGGCACCGATCAAGCGGCTGCCCCTCACACGTCTTCTCTTGGCGCTGCCCCTCACCCCAACCCTCTCCCCACGAAAAATGGGGAGAGGGAGCTTTCCATTCGTGAACGTTCGCTCCAGGCCATTGACGACACGCGCTTTGTGCCAGCCGCCGGGCAGAACCGGCTGCGCGGTATGATCGAGAACAAACCCGACTGGGTGATCTCGCGCCAGCGCGCCTGGGGCGTGCCGATCTGCGTGTTCTTCCATAAGGACAGCGGCGAGATTCTGCCCAATGCAAACTTCAAAGGCGCAGATACCCTGCGCCAGCGCATCACTGACGCCTTCAAAAAAGACGGTGCCGATGCCTGGTTCGCGGATGGTGCCAAAGCGACGTTCCTTGACGGTCTTGTCGATAATCTGGACGAGTGGGAGCAGGTCACGGACATTCTCGATGTGTGGTTTGATTCCGGCTCAACGCACTCATTTGTGCTCGAAGAACGCGAAGATCTCAAATGGCCTGCCGACCTTTATCTGGAAGGCTCCGACCAGCATCGCGGCTGGTTCCATTCATCGCTCATCGAGTCATGCGCCACCCGTGGCCGCGCGCCCTATGATGCGGTGCTGACCCATGGCTTTGTTGTCGCGCAGGACGGGCGCAAAATGTCAAAGTCGCTGAACAATCAGGTGTTCCCGCAAGATGTGATCAAGCAATCGGGCGCGGAAATCCTGCGCCTGTGGGTGGCCAGTTGCGACTATAGCGATGATCCAAGCCTCGGCCCGGAAGTGTTGAAATCAGCCACTGACGCTTACCGCAAAATGCGCAACACCATTCGCTGGATGCTGGGCAATCTGGGCGACTATGACGGCACGGCAAAAGCCAACCAGATCGCGCTGAAGGATATGCCGGAGCTGGAGCGCGTTATGCTGCATGAGCTGGCGCGGCTTGATGAGCTGGTGCGCGAGGGCTATCTCGCTTTCGACTTCAAGCGCGTGTTTCATGCCCTGTCGAATTTCTGCATCAATGATCTATCGGCGTTTTATTTCGACATTCGCAAAGACGCGCTGTATTGCGACCCCAAATCCAGCGCGACTCGCCGCGCCTCAATGCGCGTCATGGATGAGATCTTTAATCATCTGACCGCTTGGCTCGCCCCGATCATGTGCTTCACGATGGAAGAAGCCTGGCTGGCGCGTTTTCCCTCCGACGACGATTCGGTGCATCTGCGCCAATTCCCCGAAATACCGGGCGCCTGGCGCAATGACGAACTGGCCGCCAAATGGGAGAAAATCCGCAAGGTTCGCCGCGTCGTCACCGGGGCATTGGAAATTGAGCGCCGCGAAAAGCGCATTGGCTCATCCCTTGCCGCCGCGCCGGACATCTATGTTACCGACAAAGAGCTGCTGGCGGCATTGGACGGTATTGATTTGGCCGAGATCTCGATCACCAGCGGTGCCGAACTGAAAACCTCCAAAGCGCCCGATGACGCCTTCACATTGCCCGAAATCTCCGGCGTTGGCGTGGTCTCGAAACCGGCCAGCGGTACCAAATGCGCCCGCTCGTGGAAATTCACCGATGATGTCGGCGCTGACAAGGAGTTCCCAGAGCTGAGCCGGCGCGATGCTGCGGCGGTGCGGGAGCTGGATGCGGCAGGCGACGCGGGCTAGTCTGGATCTTGCCACATGTGCCACAATTTATTGGGCCATCAAAAGGACATCTAGGGTATGAGCACGGCTGACGAAAATGGCAAAATGCGGCCCGGCGGGCCCAATTGGTTCTGGGGTCCCGTCAGTGGGCTTGGTTTTGCGGTCATGCTCGCCAGTGTATCCATTGATCAGGCGCATAAATGGTGGATGCTGCTGATCTATGACATCCAGTCGCGCGGCCGGGTGTCGATTTTGCCGTTTCTCGATCTGATTTATGCCCATAATACCGGCATCAGCTATGGCCTGTTATCTGGCACCGGGCCATTGATTTTGATAGGTTTTTCGCTAGTTCTCATTGTGATCATGGGGCTGTGGCTGGCACAAAACGACACCAAACTGGTGGCCACCGGGTTGGGGCTGATCATGGGCGGGGCGCTTGGCAATGTCATTGACCGCATAACCATGGGTGGTGTTGCCGACTTTATACAACTGCATGCCTTCGGGTTCTACTGGTATGTCTTTAACATTGCCGACGTTCTGATATTTGTCGGCGTTGCCTGTCTGCTATATGATGTTCTTATTGTGAGTCGCAAAACCGCCGTAAAACCATCTTAACTGTTTGGATTGAAGGGCAGAACTAAGACCTGCAAACGCATCACATTTTCGGGATGCCCGTAGAATTTCGCCCTCAGAAGGGACAATTGATCACTAT
>JAJRRE010000079.1 GCA_024279745.1 Alphaproteobacteria bacterium | reverse complement strand
TTCAGGCGGTCGGCAAAGCCAAGCTAAGCGAGGTCGTGAAAGGCGCGGCGCCGTTCGCGGTGATCATGTTGGCGACCGCGGTGCTGTTGTGGTTCTGGCAGGATCTGGCGCTTTATCTGGCGCATAAGCGATTTTAACGGACTAGATGTGAAGTCGCAACAGGTTGTCCCGGTTTAGGCCGAGTCGGCTGATTCACGATCTCGATAGAAGCCCTCGTGCAGTTGCACATCTGCGACATGACGCACTTCCATCCGGGCCGGTCAGGCTCTAAGGCCCAGGCGAACATTGTTCGCCGTGGCGCTTAGGCGACGAGCGGTCAGACCATGGCAAATATACGCGCCGGGCCGCCAGTGCCGCCGCGATGCTTTGGCGCGCCGACAACCAAAGTTGCGCCCTTTGCCGGCACTTTATCGAGATTGGCGATGTTCTCAATACCAAAGCGGCCCGATGGCAACCAGGCATAATGGGTTTTAAAATCGGCCGAAATGCCATGGTCCAGCGACAGCGTATCGACGGCCAGCGACGTAGCGCCGGTTTTTTCAATTAACATTTGCGCCGCTTCGACATGGAAGCCGGGATAATGCTGTTTTTTCTTATCGTCGGCGCCGCGGAATTTGGGTGTGTTGACATGGGCCTGCCAGCCTGAGTGCATGGCGACGCAGGCGTTTTGCGGAATATCGCCATGTTTGGTGATCCACGCCTTCACGTCGTCCGGCGTAACCAGGGCGTCGGAATCTTTAGCGGCGCGCTCGGAAATGTCGATCACGCAAAGTGGTGCAATCAAATTCTCAACCGGGATTTCCGCGACCGTTTTGCCGTCGGCAGAAAAATGTAGCGGCGCATCGACATGGGTGCCGGTATGCTCATTCACCGTATATTCAAACAGGTTGAAGTGATGCTCCTTGAAGTTGAATTTTTGCGTCATGGAAAATTGCGACGTGCCGAAATAGGTCGGGAAATCGGGATGCAGCTCATGGGTCATGTCGATGACTTTGTTATGTCCGGCGGCCAGGGCCTTGGTCCCGGTCATCACCGAACCGACAGCTGCCACAGCGGCGCCGGCAGCGGCGGTCTTGAACAGATCACGCCGCGATATCATTTTTTCCTTCACCGCATTCATTACACAAATATCGCACATGGTCTGTCTCCTTGATGTTGTTTCTTCAGTCGTGAAAAATATTCTCTGTTCTCTAATCTTTCGCCCAGCTCCAGTAGAGCTCGCGCGCCAGAACCGCGACCGGGCCGATAGCGTATTTAGTTTCCTCAAACGCTGTCACCGGCGTCACTTTGGTTATGTTTCCCGTCATGAAAATTTCGTCAGCAACGGTGAAGTCGTCAAAGCTCAGGGTCTTTTCGATCACCGGGCGGTCCGCCTGTTGCAACAGGGTAATAATGCGCTGGCGAGTGATGCCGTTGAGGAAGGTGCCATTGGGAACCGGCGTGAATATCTGCCCGTCCTTGACCATGAAAATGTTCGACGTCGCTGTTTCGGCGACATTGCCGAGCGCATCGGCGACCAGTGCATTGTCGAAGCCGCGGGCACGCGCCTCGCGGATCATGCGCCCGTTATTGGGGTAGAGGCAGGCGGCTTTGGCGTTGACCGGGGCCATGGTGATCAACGGGCGCACAAACTGTGTGCGGCACAGGGTTTGGACGGCGTCAGAAGGCGCCATCGGGATCTGCTCAAGGCACAGGCAAAAGGCGGTTGAGTTTTCATCGGGGACCACGGCGCCAGGGCCGCCTTCTGTCGACCAGCACATCGGCCGGATGTAGACCGCAGCGTCATTGCTAAATTTGGCAAGCCCTTCGCGGGTTAAGGCGATCAGCTGCTCGACGGATTTGAGCGGCTTTAATCCCATGATCACGGCGGACGCATTAAAGCGCTCGCAGTGACGATCGAGATCCGGCGCAACACCGTCAAACGCGCGCGCGCCGTCGAACACCATTGATCCCAGCCAGGTGCCGTGATCGGCGGCTTTCATGATGGCAAGATCGCCCTGGTGCCAAGCGCCTTCAAAGTATGTCCAGATTACGTCGCCAAAGGCCATGGGGATTGCTTTCGTTATTTCGTTATTTCGTTATTCTGGGCCGCTGCGCAGGCGCATCAATCTTTTATTTCGTTCAACATGAAAACATCATCAACCGGGATCTGCAGACCGTTGGACAGATGATTGGTCTTGGCGGCCAGTGAAACGATTTTTAACAATTCGCCATGCTGCGCCGTGCTCATGCCCTTGGCCTTCGCCGCGGCTGTATGGGAATGAACGCAGTAATTGCAGTTATTGGCGATGGAGACTGCCAGATATAGCATCTCCTTGGTCAGTGGATCGAGCGTCGAGGGAGCGGCCATAACGGCTTTGACCTCGCCCCAGCTGCGCTCAAGAAGATCTGGGTCAAAGGCGATGTAGCGCCAGAAATTATTGATGAAGTCAGTGCCGCGCGTGGCCCTGATGTCGTCGAATACCGCCTTGACGCGTGGATCATTTTCCAGCTGATCGCTCGGCACAGATGTCGGCATGGGCTTTAACCTTTCGAAGCGGGCACGGCTGCACGGCAATGTTCGCGCGCAAACAGGAAGACGTGGCGGCGACGCAATGACGTGATTTTACCGTTTGATCAAAATCTACCGCCAACATCGATACTCCGCAACTCAATTCAGTTGATCGCAGCCCCCTATGCTGCTCAACTTTAGTTTAGATCTGAGGCCGGGCTTTATGGCCGTGCTTTCGGTGTTGCTGCGCTGCTGGTTTTACCAGTACTGCTGGTTCTACCAGTACTGCTGGTGCTACCAGCGCTGCTGGCGCAATTAATCGCTCAGACCAATCGTCTGGCCAATGGCGTTCAGCGTATCTTTAGCCGCGCTGGTTGCGGCATCTGCGATATCGTTGACTTTGCTAACGGCGGTCTGCAGACGTTTGCCGCAATGGTGATCGAAAATATATTGCGCATAGCCTAACTTGCTTGTCGCCTTGGTCGCGCTGGTGACCAGCAATGATGCGCCGCCGTCGACGCCCGGCAACAGATTGACCGCCCATTTCAGCGCCACGGACGTGCCGACGGATTTGACCAGTTTGCCGAAATAGGAACTGTTTGTTTGCGGGCCGCGTTGGCCATAGGAAGTTGTACGTCCACCGCTGAGCGGGATCAGATCCTTGGCGACAACTTTGATATAAGTGAGGGTGTAATCGGACGGCGGGCTATGGGCCCAGATCACGGCAAGATCGGCATAGGCGTCGGGTAGATCCGGCAGGGCATTATAGGTGCAGGCACAGGGTTTATAATCGCGCCCATTGGCCATGCATTTGGTCACGAATTCGCTTTTCTCCAGCCCATAGGCGGATAGGCTCAAGCCCACTAGGCCAAGTATTGCAATAATCGAAATGATAAGCTTGCGGCGCATTAAAGATCCCGAAGTGATTGACCCTGAGTTGTCGGTTTTAAGTTCCGTAACTTACGTCAGCGTTGCGGCAAAATCATGAACAAGCTGTCGTAGGCGCCGCGACTTATCCCGCCTTTATCCCTGCCGCCAATCCAGCACAGAGAGCGGCGTCCAGAGCGCTTTCCAAGTCCGCGATCAGATCTTCCACCGCCTCAATGCCGGTGGAAAGTCGCAGCAAGTCTGGCGGGCAGGGCGACCCGGCCCCTTCAATGCTGGCGCGATGTTCGATCAGGCTTTCGACACTGCCCAGCGACGTGGCGCGGCGCCACAATTTCACCTGCGCAGCTGCGGCAATTGCAGCGGCCTCACCGGCCTTGACGCGCACGGACAACATCCCGCCAAAACCGCCATGCATCTGCTTTGCCGCCAGATCATGGCCGCGATGAGTTTCCAGGCCGGGATAGAGCACCTGCGCAATGGCCGTATGATTGGAAAAATGCCGGGCGAGGGTCATGGCGCTTTGGCATTGCTGTGCAACCCGCAGATGCAAGGTTCTCATGCCGCGCAGCAATAAGGCGCCGTCGCGCGGGCTCAGAACCGCGCCCAAAGCTTTGCGCAGGCGGCGCGCTTCAGCTGCAAAAGCGTCGTCTTTGGCAAAGACCAGAGCGCCAGCGATGACATCGCTATGGCCGTTGAGATATTTGGTTGCTGAATGCATGACCACATCGACGCCCAGCTCAATCGGCCGGGTCAACACTGGTGTGGTGACGGTAGAATCGGCGGCGACAATCGCACCGGCTTCATGGGCAATGGCGGTGCAACCGGCGATATCGGTGATGCCCCAAAGCGGATTGGACGGGGTTTCGATCCAGATCATTTTGGTGGCGCCGGGCCGAAGTGCGCCGCGCAGCTGGTCCAGATCGCTCATATCCGCGAAGCTGACCTCCAGGCCATGGCCGGGCGCATCGTTTTTTAACCAGTCGCGCAAGCACCAGTACATAACTTTGGGCACGATGATATGCGCCGGGCGCGGCAAGGCAAGAAAAGCCGTGATGGCGGCGGCCATGCCCGAGCCGAACAACGCCGCCGTTGCACCGCCTTCCAGCCGCGCCAGAACTTCTTCGCCGTGGCGAATGGTGGCGTTGTCGTCGCGGCCATAACAATAGCCGGAGCTATAGGCATTGTCGGCATCGCGCTCATAGGTCGTGCTGATGTCGATAGGCGGCGTTATGCGGCGGCGCTCTGCGGTGGTCTCATGACGGCGCAGAGCCTGAGCTGCAATGGTTGACGGTTTGGCTTTGAGTGGGTCGAAGGGGGATGAAGGCATGGCGCTTTCTTAAGGTTGTGCTGATAAACTATTTAAGTCATACGCAATATGGTAGCCGGTTGCGTTGTTCAGGCTGTTGAAGCGCGGATCACGCCGCCACACGCTGTAGCCGGTGAACAACGCATCATCATCGGACTAATTCAGATTTGGGCTAACGCTAGCAGAGCAACGGCCGGGGGCAACATAATTCATGACTAAAAGATCAATTCTGGTAACAGGCTGTTCATCGGGGATCGGCCTGGAAGCGGCACGCATGTTAAAGGCGCGCGGCTGGCGGGTTCTGGCAACGGCGCGCAGGCCCGAAGATCTGGCACGGCTGGAGCAGGACGAGGGCGTCGAAGCCTTGCATCTGGAATTGCGCGACGCAGTCTCCATTGGCGATTGCGCGGGCGAGGCTCTAAAGCGGACCGATGGCAAGCTGGATGCGCTGTTCAACAATGCCGCTTATGGGCAATTGGGCGCCATTGAGGATCTCAGCCCGGACGTGTTGCGCGAACAGTTTGAGGTTAATCTAATCGGCACCCATGATCTGACAACCCGGCTTATTCCGGCCATGCGCCAGAACGGGGCCGGGCGGATTGTGCAATGCTCATCCGTGCTGGGGCTGGTTTCCGGGCCATATCGCGGCGCCTATTGCGCCACCAAATTTGCGCTCGAAGCGTTGAGCGATTCGATGCGTATGGAACTCCGTGGCAGCGGTGTTCATGTGTCTTTGATCGAGCCGGGGCCGATCCGCTCGCGCTTTATCGAAAACGCCCTTGCCTCATTTGAAAAGCTGGATGTGGCCGGATCGGTACACGCCAAGATTTATGACCAAAGGATCGAAGGGCTGAAACAAGGCGGCGTTTCGAAATTCAAGCTGGAGCCGGAAACTGTTGTGCGCAAGCTCATTCATGCGCTTGAAAGCCCGCGGCCAAAGCTACGTTATTTTGTGACGACGCCAACCTATATTGCTGCGGCGATGAAGCGGATACTACCCGGCGCGCTGCTTGACCGAATTGCCAGCAAGCAATAGGGCGCGCAGGCGGTTCGAGATGTTTGAGCTTTGTGACCTTCATTCGTTAGGCGCGGTGATAAGGGTGCCCGGCCAAAATGGTTGAAGCGCGGTAAAGCTGTTCAGCCAGTACAATGCGCGCCAGACCGTGCGGCAGGGTCATCGGCCCGAGCGACAGGACAAGATCAGCATGGCTGATCAGATCAGGCGCATGGCCATCAGGACCGCCAATCAACAGGGCGGTGCACTTGCAGCTGTTGTCAATTTGCGTTTGCAATATCTTTGCGAAGGCGTCGCTGCTGACGGTTTTGCCGCGCTCATCCAGCGCGATTGTGAAATCGGCGGTGTTGACAGCCTTGCCAAGGCGCGCCGCTTCGTCGCTTTTGCGTTGCTGCGACGTCGCAGCTTTTCCCTCAGTCAGCTCGATCAACGTCGCCGGCCCCATGCCGACTTGCGCACCGCTCGCGCTGAGCCGATCCCAATAGCGCTCAAACATCGCCCGGTCCGGCCCCGCTTTCAGGCGGCCAATTGCAGCAAGAAGCAAACGCAAAGTCGCAGGTCTCCAGGTTGTTTGGCGCCAGCTCAATTTGAGCGGTCCATCATGTGAAACCAAACGGGCGGCGTCTTTCATCACGCGAACAGGCACGACCGGCCCGATTATTGGCCGGTAGCGCACAGTAAGCTGAGGTATTAATGGGCCGTCTTATCAACCGGCCGATCTGCTGACCACATTTTCTCGAGATTATAAAATTCGCGCACCTCGGGGCGAAAGACGTGAATGATAATATCGCCATTATCGATCAGTACCCAGTCGCAGGCTTCCTTGCCTTCGAGTTTGACGCCGCCATAGCCGATCTCTTTGAGCTTTCGCTGAATTTGGTCGGCAATCGCTCCTACATGACGATCTGAGCGGCCGGTTGCTACCAGCATATAATCGCCAATGGAGGATTTGCCATCAAGATTAATGGATATAATGTCTTCGGCCTTTGCATCTTCCAGCCAGCCGACGATCTTTATCAATAAGGCCGCTGAGTCGTGGCCTTCAGGGTGGTGTTCAGCCATAGAGGCTCCACTGCTTGCACCCTCTCTTGCGGTTCGCATAGTAAATTGGACGTCCTTTTCTTCTTCGAGCCGAGGAAACGAGCCGGCAGATTACATTGGCAGCGCGGTCCCAAGTTAAGCGTTTACCGCCAGGAATACTGCTGCTTTTTGAGTAACAATCACCCCAAACGGGTTGCATTGGGCTGATATTAGTCCGTTGTGCGGTGCAAAGCCAACATTTTTGCGAAATTGTGGTTTTTCAAAGGGGGAGCGATCAAAACCCGGTGAAAATATCGCCGTATCATTCGCGCTGTTATGGCCCCGGATCTGAACACGAACGGATTATGGTGGACGATTGAGTACTCAATGGACCGGTAAGAAATGTCCAGGCAGGAGCGCTATGA
Organism: Alphaproteobacteria bacterium; assembly: GCA_024279745.1. Classification (GTDB taxonomy): domain Bacteria; phylum Pseudomonadota; class Alphaproteobacteria; order Rhizobiales; family Hyphomicrobiaceae; genus JAJRRE01. The sequence continues at coordinate 4,610 of JAJRRE010000079.1, read as the reverse complement.
AATGGCAAACTGGCCGCTTTGTGTTCAGGCAAACGCCACGGCTCAAATGATTTGGCCGCTTTGGATGACACAGCTTGCATATGCCAGTGTGGACGATCCACCACCGCGACGGGTACCTGTCTGAATATTTCCCGCCAGGATTGCCAAAGATGGATTGAGGCCAGGTTATCGGCGCCCATGACCCACACAAAACGGGCAGACGGTGCTTTCAGCTTCAAATGTGACAGCGTGGACGCTGTATAAGAATTGGTTAGATGCTGTTCGAATCCTGTTATCGTCATACGCGAATCATTTGCCAGTTGGCGGCACTGTTGCATTCGTTTTCGAAGAGACGGCAGTTTATCATGGTCTTTCAGTGGGTTTCCCGGCGTAACCAACCACCATAAGGCGTCCAGTTGCAAGCGCCGCAGAGCAATCTGGGCAATAAGCAAATGACCTTCGTGGGCCGGATTAAATGTTCCGCCAAGCAAGCCGATGCGCTGCGCACTGCCGTGCAATGGCGGACGTGCCGCAAGGCAGCCAAATGAGGAAGACGATAATTTGATCATGTGTCTCGATAACCCAAATGCCAGACTTGAGCACCCTATCTGCAGGTGTTGAGAAAGGCCACAACACAAACGGCTAATTGGTACTCAAATCCGCGCAAGAGGAGTGAGGGGAGATATTGGTCAATTTGATGTAATCAGCTGGAGTATAGTAAGGTACTATCGAACTGATTCTATCTCACTACTTGTAAAACCTTGCAGGTTGTTGGTTTGTGGTTAGTATACAAGTGTGGCACCTTTATTTTGGGGTGCGTTTGTCACGTGTGTTCTATTGATGTGTGAATAATTTTTCAAGACATTGGTATTTGACATTGCGTATCAAAAAAAGGCCCAACCAGATTACGTTTGCCAACCAGTTTATGTTTGCCAATTAATTTATGTTTGAAGGAAAAGGGAAATGTCTAAAGCCGGACTGCTTTGCCTGTGTGCAGTCATTGCAATATTTGTGGGAAATGTGAGCTTTGCTGCAACTATAGCTGCTGCTGCTACCACTACTACCACCGCTGCTGCTGCCGCCGCTGATTGTAATCAATCCAAGGAAGTGCAAAGGCGTATTGCCGGGTGTACGGCTTTGATCGCTGAGAAGACGGTGTCTAAGAGATCGCTGGCTGTTATCTTGACCAATCGGGGGCGCGCGTTGTCACTGAGTGGGAAACAAGTTTTGGCGCTCAATGACTATGACCAGGCGTTGAAAGCAAATCCCAGATATGTCAACGGTCTGTTTTATCGCGGCTATGAATATTTGCACGCGGGAGAGAATGAAAAAGCTATTGCTGATTATACTGCATTGATCGCGATAACAAAGCGCTATCATGCCGCGTTTCTCAATCGAGGCAATGCGTATCAAAATTTGAATGATTTTGACGCAGCAGTAGCCGATTATACGACGGCCTTGAAGAACTATCCCAAATATGCATTGGCTTATTCTAATCGCTGCGATGTTTACTGGCTCAAGGATAAACTGGACGCGGCGCTGAAGGATTGCACGACGGCCATTCGGTATGACGCAAGATTGGTCAAGGCCTATTATAAACGAGCGTTGATTTACGACACTTCCAAAACCCAAGACGCCTCTTTGCGGGACTATAACAAAGTCATAGAGCTGGACCCTGCCCATACCGGCGCGTTGATAAATCGCGGCATCATTCATCTTAGGCGCAAGAATATAAACTTGGCTATAGCCGATTTTTCCGGCGCCATAAAGGCTCAACCCAGATATGCCATGGCCCTTTCAAACCGCTGTTATGCTTATGAAAGCAACAAGCAATATGACAAGGCGATTGCCGATTGCACGCGAGCTCTGGAGTTTGACCCAAGGCATGTCAACGCGTTTTTGAACCGTGGCAGCGCTCATAACAAAATGGGTGCCAATAAAAAAGCGCTGATTGATTATTCCAGTGCAATTGAACTGGATGCCAAGAATGCCAAGGCTTATTTTGGTCGCGGGCGTGCCAATCGCAAGCTGGGCCGGTATGATGGAGCAATTGCCGATTATAGTCGCGCCATTGCGTTAAATAAAAAGATATATTCAGCGTATAATGGGCGCGGCGCGTCCTATGAAGAATTGGGACGCATTGAAGAGGCCTTGCGCGATTATGAAAGGGGCTTCGAGTTGGGGGGAGAACGGCGCGTTAAATTTATTCAAAAATATATGAAGGAAAAAGGATTTTACGACGGTAAGCTCGACGGGATTTACGGGCCGGGTATGCGGCTGAATTTTATTGATTGTATTGAAAGCCCGGTTTGCTGATGATCTATGATCTATGATCTATGACAACACTGCTTGGCCAAACCGGCACCGGCGCCGGCGGCGGGCGGGGCGCGAAGCACAAAGAACACTGCCAAAGCTCTATGCCAGTGCTCAATTATATGCTCAGCGTCCATCTGGTACATCGACCATATAATTGAGCGACATGCGCCCGCCATCGGCAATGATAGTTTCGCCTGTGACGTAACTGGCCTCCTCGCTGAGTAACCAGACAACAACGGCGGCTATTTCTTCGCTACGGCCATAGCGCCCCAGCGGTGTGCGTGACAAGACCTTTTGGCGGAACGCTTCGTCTTTAACTACGGCATCGATCATTGGTGTGGCGATTGTACCGGGCCCAACTGCATTGACCCGGATTTTGTGCGGTGCCAGCGCCAAGGCCATGGCTTTGGTCAATTGCGCAATGCCGCCTTTCGAGACCGTGTAAGCGACATGATCGGGCAGTGCGAAAAATGAATTTATCGAACTCATATTGACTATGGCGCCATTGGGTCCGCGGCCTTCGGCCTGTTTGACCATTTGTTTGGCAACCGCCTGGCCAACTAAAAATGACCCCTTCAGATTGGTCCGAATGATCCGTTCAAATTCGGCTTCTTCCAATTCCAAAAAAGGCGCGTCATCTAAAATGCCTGCATTATTGACAAGGACATCGACGCGGCCGTGGGTTTCAATGCACGCGGCCATCAGATTGTGAACATCGAGCCGCTCGGACACATCGCAAGAAACATACATCGCCTGATTGTCGTTGGAGTTTAAATCCGCAGCGGCGCTTTGCCCGGCCGTATCATTGACATCGGCAAGTATGACTTTTGCTCCCTCGCGTATTAAGCGCTGGGCGCAAGCAAGTCCTATCCCTTGCGCGGCCCCGGTAACAATTGCAACTTTGTCTTGAAGTAACACGGGATGGGCCGCCTTTCGATTTCAACTAGTGAGCCTGGCCCCGATGATTTGTCACGCTCGATCATTGCGGGGGCACGATACGGTGATCCTAGCGGTGATCCTAAAAAGGCTCCAGACTTTTTATGGTCCGAAGCCCTTTCTACCGAAGTCCTATCTTCCAGCGCCCTATTTTCCAGAACCCTGTCGACAAAATCTTTGTCTTGATCTGCTGCTAATTGCCACTAACCGCTTTTGGGCATTTTTGTTGAATGAACTTGTTAATCTGCTTGATCATCGGGCGATGGAAAATACCGATGCTGTCTTCGAGCTTGGCGACCGTCCAGATCAAGCCTTTTACATCACTGGGGCCGTCTACTTTGCGCACATTCAGCCACACTTTCTTGGCCACACCATTTTTGAATTTTATTTCAGGCTCAACAACAATTGTCACCGGGCGTATTTTATCGGAGCGGACGACTTTGCAATTTACAGTTTGCGGTGGCAGCCATAATTTGAATTTCCTACCCGAAACGGCACTAATGATCGCCGCGCGCGACAGCGAGATATTTGTCTGGCATTGCGCGTCCCCAAACAGCCAGCTTACGCGACTTTTTTTCCCTTTTTTATTGCCTTGCGTAAGTGTTTTCTTGGACCAGGTTTTTTTCAAGGCGCAGGACAGATCGGGGCCGGTTGGTTGTTTGCCCACGATGATCTTGCATAATTGACGCTCGCAGGCTTTGAGATGTTTTTTCTCGTCTTTGCCAGGCTCTAGAGCAGAAGCAAGTGATGAATATTGTGCAGCTAATAGGACTGTTCCCAGTGCGATTGTTACACATTTTAACAAAGTGATTGGCGCTTTGGCGATCATTGGTGTTCCCATAGTTCTTGGCTAAGGCAGCCTACTCCCACCGATAGTCTGCAAATTGGTATTATAGTACGTTCGTGACAGGCAGATTGTGCTGTTTTTGGCTTCAACGGTCTGAACGACCCGCGTATCATCATTTTGTGGTCGAGGAAATGACATTTGTTTGACGTAATGACATGTGTTTAAGGTGTTGATATGGACAAGATCGTGAAATCTTGGCGCAAGAAATTGCGCACAGTGGAACCAATTTAGTAGATGAGATTGCGCCGCGTCACAATAGCGTAACAGCGTTTGGGCGGTACGCCGATTGAGCGTAACGGCGATGTCCAAAGGCAAAAATTTTGTGACTTCAGGAATAGGCCTGCAGAACAAACGTTATCTATGTATCGACGGTTTTACCGACTTGGTAACCTGACGTTGCGCTGAAATTGAAGTAAACGTTGCAGTAAAGAGTATCCGGGGGGAGCTAGTATATGAAGTTTGACGTGGCAAAAGGGCGATCAGATTTGGATTTTGATCATCATATGGCAAGTTATGGCCGGTTTGTGCGCGG
>JAJRRE010000078.1 GCA_024279745.1 Alphaproteobacteria bacterium | reverse complement strand
TATAAACCGGGCGTCGGCACCTATGGCCGCATCTTCCTGGTTGGCGTTCTCAATACACTTTTTGTTTCCATTTTGGCGATCATAGCCAGCACATTTTTGGGTTTCTTTATCGGTGTTTTGCGGCTTTCCAGCAATTGGCTGGTGGCCAAACTGGCGCTGATTTATGTTGAAATCCTTCGCAACACACCATTATTGCTGCAGGTCATTTTCTGGTATATCGGCGTTTTCACAATCCTGCCCAGAGTGAAAAACAGCCTGGATCTTTCAGGCGGGGCAGAAGTGTTGATCCTCAATAACCGCGGGTTATATGGCGCCTGGCCTATGCCCGGCGATCTGTTCTGGATGACCATGAGCGCTTTGTTGGCCACCCTTACTGGTGTTTTTATCCTGGTTCGCTGGGCGCGTAAACGCCAGGATAATTTGGGTATACAATTTCCCACTTTGTGGGTGTCTCTTGCCCTGCTCATAATCATTCCAGGTGCCGTATATTTGTCAACCGGATCGCCGCTTGCCTGGGATATCCCAAAACTTGAAGGCTTCAACTTTGTCGGCGGATTCAACCTGCCACCTTCGTTTCTGGCCTTGCTGGTGGCTTTGATCGCCTATCACGCCGCCCATCTTGCCGAAGCCGTGCGTGCCGGCATCTTATCCGTGGGCCAGGGGCAAACCGATGCTGCAAAATCTATCGGCCTGCAGCCAAAACGCATCATGTCGCTTGTCATCATACCGCAGGCCATGCGCTCGATCATGCCGCCAATGATCAGCCTATGGATGAATGTTGTGAAAAACTCGACCCTGGCCGTCGCGATCGGTTATGGCGATCTGGTGGCGCTGTTCATGCAAACAGCCCTCAACCAGGCCGGCTATGCGGTTGAAATGGTCGGTATGACGATGGCGTTTTACATGGTCATCAGCCTGTCGATCTCATGGGTGTTGAATATTTATAATAAACGCGTGCAATTGGTGGAGCGCTGATCATGGCCATTGTCAAAGCAACGAATACGCCTGCCAGACCGGCTCCGATATCTGAAACATCGGTACTTGGCTGGCTGCGCAAAAATTTGTTCAGCTCCTGGATCAATATCATCCTGACGATGATATCGGCGTACATCATCTATCTGGTGGCCAAGGGCGTATGGGTCTGGGGCATCCAAGATGCCGTATGGACTGCGGACAGTCGGCGCGCGTGTTTTAAGATCTCCCAAACTGGCGCCTGCTGGGCCGGCGTCATCACCTGGATCGACAACATATTCTATGGGCGCTACCCCAGAGAAGAGTTATGGCGGGTCAATGTTGGTGGGCTGTTGCTGTTGATGTGGATGGTGCCCCTTTGGCTGCCGCGCGTGAAAGGCAAGATCTTCATCGCTCTCACGGCAGTTTTCCTCTATCCCTTCCTCGCTGGATATTTCTTTGCTGGTGGCGACAAGGGCATTTTCATGCAGATCATGATCACTGCCGCCATTGTTTGTCTGGCCGCTATTACCGTGCACTCTTTCATTGGCGTCTTAACCGGCCGCTCATTGCCCGAATTTCTGCTCCGCACAATCGGCTTGAGCGGTGCATCAGATAAGAACCAGCGCAATGTGTTGCTGGGAATTCTCGCAGCTTGTCTCGCCTCGGTTTACATCTGGCAAATGGGCTGGGGCTTTGAAAAAGTGTCCTGGACGCGGTGGGGCGGGCTGTTTCTCACGCTCGTCATATCCGGCATAGGTATCGCCTCGGCGCTGCCCGGCGGTATTATGCTTGCCCTTGGCCGGCGCTCCAAGATGCCCGTAATCCGAGTGTTTGCGACGACATTTATCGAACTGTTCCGTTCGGTACCATTGATCACCGTGCTGTTTATGGCCACCACCATGTTCCCGTTGTTCATGCCCGAAGGCTTCGTGCTCAACAAGCTGGTTCAGGTGATCATCGCGGTGTGCCTGTTTAACGCCTGCTATATGGCGGAAGTCGTTCGCGCCGGCCTGCAAGCGGTTCCCCGTGGCCAATATGAAGGCGCCCATACTATTGGCCTGGGATATTGGGGCGCCATGGGTCTGATTATCATGCCGCAGGCGTTGAAAATCATGATCCCGAATATCGTTGGCAGTTTCATTGGCCTGTTGAAGGATACCACCTTGGTATCAATTATCGGACTGTTCGATATTCTGGGCATGTTGCGCGCCATCAGTGAAGACGTGCCGTGGCGCGGGCTGCATCATGAGCCGTTGATATTTGGTGCCGTATTGTTCTTTATTATCTGCTTTATCATGTCGAAATATAGCAGACATCTAGAGGTTAAACTTGCAACCGGCCACAAATAGTGATCCGCCATAAGACGCGGGAGGAAATATGACAGCCATCGAGAAACAAGAAACGCACGGACAATTGGCTTCGGCTGCTTCAACCGAGGTCATGATTGAACTGAGCAAAGTTAATAAGTGGTACGGCGATTTCCATGTCCTGAAAGACATCGATCTTACCGTGCATAAAGGCGAGCGCATTGTTGTTTGCGGCCCGTCCGGCTCCGGTAAATCAACTCTTATTCGCTGTATCAATCACCTTGAAGAACACCAGGAAGGCAGCATTGTCGTCGATGGCATAACGCTTGATAAGAACCTCAAGAACATCGACCATATTCGCACCGAAGTCGGCATGGTCTTTCAAAGTTTCAACCTGTTCCCCCATTTAACCATTCTTGAAAACCTCACTATGGGGCCGATCTGGGTGCGCAAAATGCCCAAGGCCGAGGCGCAGGCTAACGCCATGGAATATCTTAAGCGGGTTAAAATTCCTGAACAGGCCGACAAATTTCCTGGTCAGCTATCAGGTGGTCAGCAGCAGCGCGTGGCAATTGCCCGCTCGTTATGTATGAACCCCAAGATCATGCTGTTTGACGAGCCAACATCAGCGCTTGATCCTGAAATGATCAAGGAAGTTCTCGATGTTATGGTGGAGCTGGCCGATACCGGAATGACCATGATCGTTGTGACCCACGAAATGGGGTTTGCCAAAACCATCGCCGACCGGGTGATCTTTATGGACGAAGGCGATATCGTCGAAGAGAACGAGCCCGGAAAGTTTTTCAACAATCCCCAGCATGAACGAACCAAGCTGTTCCTCAGTCAGATATTGTGACCCGTTATACACACTTAATATAACTCGCATTCCTTATGAGCTGTTGTTAAAGGTGACGCTTCATATCACTATTGACAGCTGTGATTTCAATGTGGCTATCATACGAAACTGAAATCTCGTGCGAAAGTCTGCGCCATGCCCACAAGTTTCTTCACCGCCCCCGGCAGATTTCACCGCGGCAATCTGCATACCCATTCCACCCGATCCGATGGTGTTTTGGAGCCGCAGGAAGTTTGCCGGCGCTACCAGGCCGAAGGCTATGACTTCATCGCCCTGACCGATCATTTTGTTGGATTATTCGACTATCCGCTCACCGATACGGCGGCTTTTCGCAATGATCGTTTTACCACCATTCTGGGCGCCGAGCTGCATACGGGCGCCATGGACAACGGTTATCTTTGGCATCTGCTGGCGGTCGGACTTCCCGGCGATTTTAACCCGCCTGATGCACCGCATTTTCAACCCGTAATGGATGCGGAATCTGCTGCAAATATTGCGCAGCGGGCGCGCGATGCGGGCGCTTTTGTGGCCATTGCGCATCCACATTGGTCTGGCTTGAGCGAGGCCGATGCCCTCTCCATTACGGCTGCCCATGCGGTGGAGGTCTACAATCACGGTTGCGCCGTCGACAATGATCGTGGTGAAGGTCTATTGACACTGGAACACCTGTTGAACGAGGGACGCCGCCTGAACCTGATCGCCACCGATGATGCCCATTTCAATACGCCCGATCATTTCGGCGGCTGGGTGATGGTAAAAGCGAAACAGAACACTCCCGAAGCGTTACTTGCGGCATTAAAATCAGGCCGGTATTACTCCTCGTTAGGTCCTGATATTCACGATATTAGAATCACCAAAGAGGCTGTCGAGGTCGACTGCTCCTCAGTTGCAACCATCGTTGTGCAAGGTCATTGCCCAAGGACGGCAACTTTGCACGGCGAAGCAATGACAACCGGACGCCTGTCACTGGAACGCCTGGACAACTCGCCATGGCTGCGCATCACGATCAAGGATCGCGCCGGCAAACGGGCCTGGTCAAATCCAATTTGGGTTG
>JAJRRE010000077.1 GCA_024279745.1 Alphaproteobacteria bacterium | reverse complement strand
GGCGAACGCATTCATATTGAGAACGGAGACAGAACGTGAAGCGGACCTACCAGCCGAGTAAACTCGTGCGCAAACGCCGCCATGGCTTTCGCCATCGCATGGCAACTGTTGGAGGGCGCAATGTTCTGCGTCGGCGCCGGGCTAAGGGACGTAAGCGCTTGTCAGCTTGAGGGCGCTCATCCTGATCTCTCGATATTTTATTAGCGCATTGATTGTGCTATGAAAATACGGAGATTCTGCGACGAATTATTGAAAAATTTGCTGAGGGTGCTCGATCTGTAACAAGATCGATCTGAACAGTGGGAATGCCAGTTTGGGCCTGATTACGCTCAAAAAACGGGCCCAGTTTCTCAGGCTTCGAGGCGGTGCCAGATGGGCAAACCGCCTTTTTGTTCTGGAAACCAAGCCGCGACGACCTAAATCAGAGCGTGCGCCGAAACATTTACCATCATCTGCGCCTGATAGCGGGCAATTTGGGGTTGCGACGGTGCGCACTGCGGGCATTGAAATTGCGGCTTCGGTTGGTCCGGCGCAATTTGGTTTCACCATTACCAAGCGAATTGGCAATGCTGTGACCCGAAATCGCGTGCGGCGACGGTTGAAAGAAGCGCTACGACGCTTAACTGACACCTATGCCAAGCTTGGCTATGATTATGTGGTTATTGCCAGGCAGGACATCGTGGGATGCGATTTCGCGCAGTTGACGCGCGAATTGAAAACCGCTTTAGAACGCGTACATGCGCCTCGCTCAAAAAGACCTCAAACCAAGAGGGCGCCCTCATCCCGGCGGCCCCGTCCATAACGCTCAAAGACCGCCATGTGGCCAGACCGTTTGTGTTGTGCCGCGCCGCCTCGATCATTCGCGATCAAATTAGTTCCGTTCACGACCAAATCGTCATTTACGCCAATCGTCCAGTTTCCAGTCCCCGACCCACCGACCAGCGCTATCTTTTAGTTCGATTTTGATCAGCCAGGCGAAAGCCTGATCTAGCGCTGAAATGCAACCGCCACGCCCGAGCAAACATCAATGCAGCAAGATCCCGATACCCAGAAGAATTTGTTCATCGCCATTGCCCTGTCGGTGGTTGTGCTGTTTGGTTGGCAATACTTCTTTGTCCCGCCGAAAGTCACAAAAGAGCAAAAGCAACAACAGATCGAGCGCCAGGTTCGCGATGCTGGCGGGATCCCGGCGACACCCGGCAAGAGCGGCGGCGCTATTCCCAAGGCTCCGGCAGGCGGCGTTCCGGCGTCTGGTGTTCCGGCGTCTGGCGTTCCGGCGTCCGGCGTTCCGGCGGCAGGTGCGGTTCCAGGTACGCCCTTGACCACATTGGCCACCCGTTCAGCTGCGCTCAGCGCCTCGCCGCGTATTCCGATTGAAACGCCGTCTTTGCGCGGGTCGATAGCGCTGAAAGGCGGTCGGATCGACGATCTGGCATTAGTGAAATATCACGAAACAGTTGATCAAGGCAGCCCCAATGTTGTGCTGTTTTCTCCAGCGGGAAGTCCCAATCCTTATTTTGCCGAATATGGCTGGTCATCCGACGGGACGGTCAAGGTGCCTGGCAGTTCCTCGTTATGGACAGTGAAAGGCAACACCACACTGACCCCGGCCACCCCCGTAACGCTGACCTTCAACAACGGTGCGGGACAGATTTTCAAACGCATCATATCAGTTGATGAAGATTATCTGTTCTCGGTCCGTGATGAAGTGACTAATAACGGCGGCAAAGAAATTTCATTGTTTCCCTATGCGCGGGTGCGCCGAACCGGGATGCCCGATGTGGCGGGATTTTATATCTTGCATGAAGGACTGCTTGGATTTCTGGGCAAAGACGGCCTGCAGGAAATCAGCTATGCGACGGCTATTGACGATGGCCAGGAGCGCAATGAAGGCACCAAATCGATCCAGACCTTTGAGCAAAAAAGCGGCTGGTTGGGCCTGACCGATAAATATTGGTCGGCGGCGCTGATCCCGACCAAGGACAGGGCCTACCGGGCGCGATTATTCGGCGCGCCAAAGTCGAAAGCTGGACGTGAATATTTCCAGACCGACTACATCTTGAAAGACCCGGTCAAAGTCGCGGCAGGGTCAACCGGCGGCGTTGAGGCGATGTTGTTTGCCGGTGCCAAGAAGTTCGACATTATCCAAGCCTATGGCGAGCAGTTCAAGATCGAAAAGTTTGATCTGATGGTCGATTGGGGCTGGTTCCATTTCATTACCAAGCCGCTATTTTACCTGATCGAATGGCTCTACAATTTGCTTGGTAATTTCGGCCTGGCGATTCTGGCGGTAACCGTGCTGGTGAAAGGTGCCTTCTTCCCGCTTGCCAATAAGTCTTACGAATCCATGAGTAAGATGAAAATGTTGCAGCCGGAAATCCAGAAAATGAAAGATCGTTGCGGCGATGACAAAGCCCGCCTGCAAAAAGAAATGATGGAGCTGTATAAGGAGAAAAAGGTCAACCCGATGTCGGGCTGCCTACCGATCTTACTGCAGATACCGGTATTTTTCGCGCTGTATAAGGTGCTGTTTGTCACCATCGACATGCGCCACGCGCCGTTCTTTGGCTGGATCAAGGATCTGTCGGCGCCCGACCCGACGACCATCTTTAATCTGTTCGGATTGCTGCCCTATGATCTGCCGGCCTTCATTCCCTCGCTTGGCGTTTGGCCGATCCTGATGGGGATCACGATGGCGGTGCAGATGCAGCTTAATCCGCAGCAGCCCGATCCTGTGCAGCAAATGATCTTCAAGTGGATGCCGGTAATGTTCACCTTCCTGCTGGCGTCATTCCCGGCCGGGTTGGTGATTTATTGGGCGTGGAACAACTCTTTGTCGATCGTTCAGCAAAGCGTCATCATGAAAAAACAGGGCGCCGAAATTCCGCTGCTTGAAAATTTAGGGTTAGACAAGCTGTTCGCCAAGAGCAAAGGAAAGTCGGGCAAGACGTGATCTTGCAAAATTCCGTTGCATGATTGATCGTAAAATATTCACGAATTGATCAATGCTATCAGGCCCGATTTAACAGCGTAAAATCCCATGTGCGATCACGGCGATAACAACAAGTCCAATCACGATAATGACAACAAGCCCGTTCACGGCGACGATAACAACGCCGGCAACCCGGTGGCCGAAGCTCAGGGCGAGACACTGGAAGCTGGTACTGAACAGAACGTACCGGGCGACGTGGGGACGGACATGACGCCGGAATTTACGTCCGGCGAAATCAGAGCCGGCAAAGCTTTGTTCGAATTGCAATGGTCATTCGTCAAGGGCGTGGTTGGCTTGCAACATCTTCCCGAGGCCGACCGGCCGGAGATCGCTTTCGCCGGGCGCTCCAATGTTGGCAAGTCGAGCCTGATCAATGCGCTGGTGCGTCAGAACGCTTTAGCGCGCACGTCCAATACACCGGGACGCACGCAGGAGCTGAACTTCTTCCAGGCCGAAGCCCCGCTTTATGTGGTCGATCTGCCCGGCTACGGTTTTGCTCGCGCGCCGAAAGAAAAAGTCGACGCCTGGACCAAGCTGGTTATGAAATATCTGCGCGGGCGGCAAACTCTGGCGCGGGTGTATCTGCTCATTGACGCCCGCCACGGTATCAAAAAAGTCGATTTGCAGACCATGGATATGCTCAATGTGGCGGCGGTGTCTTATCAGGTGGTGCTGACCAAGATTGATAAAATTAAGACTGCACAGTGCGAAGCTGTTCTGCAAGCCACCGCAAAAATTCTGCAAGGTCAGGGCGCGGCTTTTCCTCTGATCGTCGAGACCTCATCGGAAAAGAACATCGGTATTGCCGAGCTGCGCGCCACTATTGCGAATGTGATGAAACAGAATATTTGATCACTGAGACCATACTTCCCTTTGATTTTAATCAGACTAAGATGCTAAACTGATCGCAACCTTGCATCGTAAGATGGGAGCTTGCAACGCTTGCGGCTCACCAATGGTTTTCAGGCATGTGGCTTACCGAGCGCTGACCTGCATCGATCCGGCCTCATAAGAAGCGGATCAATTACAAAAAAAGATCTCTCAGTGATCTAATAGATTGGGAAGAAACATTCTATGACAAAACATATTGTTATTTTAGGTGCAGGCATCGGCGGCATTCCGATGGCCTATGAAATGAAGGCAGAAGCCGGCCGCGATGCAAAGATCACGGTGATCTCGGATAATCCTTATTTTCAATTCACGCCGTCGATGCCCTGGGTCGCCGTAAATTGGCGTAAGCGCGCCGATGTCACCATAGACCTTGCGCCGGTTTTTAAGAAGCATGGCATAGACTTCATAGCTTCTGGTGTCACACAGCTTAACCCGGCGGGCAATTCTTTGACGCTGGCCAGCGGCGAAGTAATTTCATACGATTTTTTGATCATTGCGACCGGGCCGGAGCTGGCTTTTGACGAAGTTGAGGGTCTTGGTCCCCATGGCGGCCACACCCAGTCGGTCTGCTCGGTCGATCATGCGGTCACCGCCAGCGCTGCCTGGGAAGAGTTCTGCAAAAATCCCTCGCCGATTGTTGTCGGTGCTGTTCAGGGCGCGTCGTGCTATGGCCCTGCTTATGAATTTGCCATGATCATGGACACGGATTTGCGCCGCCG
>JAJRRE010000002.1 GCA_024279745.1 Alphaproteobacteria bacterium | reverse complement strand
ACGACATTCGCGTCATTACCGCCGCCATGCAGGCGCAATATGAGGTCTGGGTGCGTGAGGCGCCCGAGCAATGGATGTGGTCCAACCGCCGCTGGAGTTGAAGGGGATTGTAGTTGGACTTTCAAAAGCGGAAGCATTGATGACCGACTGGCGCATTTATGAGTTTGCGCATAGGCGCGTGGACATTGGGCCAGGGCATTTAACCACGAGGGCACTGAGCCTTGCGGGTGCTGAACCTTGAGAGTGCCGAACAGTAAAGGCCTATGCGTGTGGCGTTGAGGTGGGCGGGGTGCCGAAATGAAAACCAGTAAGCGAAGCCGATCCGGCGGCGGGCAAAAACCGGGGAAAAAATTGCCAATTGCTGCGCTCACCAGCGCGATGTTTGCTGTGCTCGGCGCTGCCACGTCTAGCCTGTTATGGCCTGTGCCGAATGTCCAGGCAAAGTATTGCACCCATGATATTTATGGCTTTAACGGTTCAATATTGCAATTTGAGCAGTGCGATAAACGGCCGATCATTATTCGTTATCAGCGCGTACCTTCATCGGCAAAAAAGCACGGCATCACAGCGGGCGCAAAACTATTTGTGGGGCGCGAACGGGCGACCGGTGCGGTGGCGGGGACCATGTGGGTGTATAAAATTGGCTGTCGGAAAATTGGTTTTATTGTGCGCGGTACAATCGATCATACGCAGATTGTTTTGCGGGGCCGCGTTCCTGTTCGCGCTGCTAATTGCGATGTGATCCGCACCCGGGCACAAGAGTTTGTTTTCACGTTAAAATGAAATATCAGTGGCACTGAAATATTGGGCGGCCGGTATGATCAGCGCAACCAGCCGCCGCCCAATTGGTTTATTTGAAAGTACACCCTGTCATGGCGCAGCAGCGCACCTCTTGAAGCACAGATAGAGGCAAAGGGCTCTCAAGCATTCGTTCCTTGGTTGGGCTACGGCGCCAATGAAATGGGTGTAAGAGAAAAAAACATTCATTACTCCCCGCAGCGTTTGCGCCCAGATGGAAGGGCGCCGCACAAAAATTTAGATCAACGGCCATTGTCCGGCGGATTGTCCAGCGGATTGTCCAAACATTTAGTGGTAGACAGGAACGCGCAATTGCTGGCCGATCTCAAGATTGGCATAGCGAAGCTTATTGGCTTTCAACAAACGCGCCATGGTCGTCTTATAGCGCCAAGCCAGATTATAAAGTGTATCGCCTCGGGTGACGACAATGGTTTTGTAAGCCAGTGGATGGGCTGATTGTTTGGTGCTGCGGCGCTGACCATAATAACGTGGTTGAGGCCGGGCAACCCGCTCGGTGCTCCAGCCTTGTGCGGATCTTTCCGGTGCTGTGCGCCGGTTGCTCAAGGGAGGGGGAGCGGCGGTGCGCGACTGAGTAACGCGGCGCGGCGCGGGCGGCAACGGCAGCAAAGGCTCTACGTCAGTTTGCGCGTTCGCCAGGTAGTCCGGCCGCGCAGGCACGTCATAAATCGCAGCGTATTTTTGCTCGTCGCTCATTTGCTTTGATCTGATCCGCTCACGGTACCCACGCACGGCTGGTACCGGCGCGGGCGCGCGCAGACTGGCAAGATTATAAGGTTTTCCATTTGGATAGAGGGCCGCTTCGCTGGTAGTGCCCGTGGAGGCGCAACCCGACAGCAAGACCGTGGCCACCAGCAAGACAGCCGGGGGCGCGATACGGAGCAATGGTGCTCCGATTTTATGTGTACGCATACTAATGTTACTCCGCCAAAACTTTTACCAAACTGCCTAGGAGGCTAATCAGCTATGGCTAATTTAAAGTTAACGCACGTTTGGTTTTGAGTTTGCACGGGCTTAGGGGCTGAATTTGCATGTGAAGTGCGCGCACCATAGTCCTTTGCCGGTCTTGCCAGACCCTACGCAGGCATGATTGACACGGCAGCGGCGCGCGTTAGAGTGCAGCGCAGCATTTTCTATTATTTGAGGTTTCCACTCTTTGAGGTTTCCACTCCATGAGCACCACGCGCACGCCTGCTAATTTCTATAAGCCTCTTGCCGTCGGGGCTCCGCCGCCTTTCCGCGAATTGCCAGTACGGCTGGAACGCATGGTTCATTTTATTCCCCCGCATATTGAAAAGCTACGCGCGAAAGTGCCCGACCTTATTGCCAAGGTAGATGTCATTTTGGGTAATCTGGAAGATGCGATACCGGCGGCAGATAAAGCTGCAGCGCGCGCCGGCTTCATTCGATTGGCACGCGACAATGATTTTGGCCAAACGGGGTTATGGACGCGGATTAATTCCCTCAGCTCGCCCTGGTGTCTTGACGACGTAACGCAGATTGTTGGCGAAGTGGGCGATAAGCTCGATGTTATTATGCTGCCTATGGTCAACGGCCCGTGGGACATACATTATCTTGATCAATTATTGGCGCAGCTGGAAGCACGCCACAAAATCGAACGTCCTATTCTAATCCATGCGTTATTGGAGACAGCGGAGGGGGTCAAGAATGTCGAAGCCATAGCCGCCGCCAGTCCAAGACTGCATGGCATGAGTTTGGGACCGGCGGACTTGGCAGCCTCGCGCGGTATGACAACCACCCGTGTTGGCGGCGGACATCCCGATTACGGCGTCATCAGTGACGCTGTCGAGGGGGCGGCTTCAGCGGGCGCGCCGCGCGAGTTTGTGCAGCAGGATCTGTGGCATTACACAGTCCAGAAAATGGTCGACGCGTGTATGAGCTACGGCATCAAGCCCTTCTACGGTCCGTTTGGGGATTTTGCCGATCATAAAGCCTGCGCAGTACAGTTTCGCAATGCGTTCTTACAAGGCTGTCTGGGGGCGTGGTCGCTGCATCCCAGCCAGATTGACATTGCCAAGACCGTGTTCTCACCCGATCCGGCCGAAGTCGCCTTTTCAATGAAAATTCTTGAAGCCATGCCCGACGGCTCCGGTGTTGCCATGGTCGATGGCAAATTTCAGGATGATGCGACCTGGAAACAGGCCAAAGTTATCGTCGATTTGGCGCGCCTGGTGGTAGCGGGCGATCCGCAAATGGGCTCCGTTTACGGTCTTTAAGCTCTATTCTTGGCAAATGGCACAGCTGCGGCGATCAGGCCACAGCTTATGCGTGCCAAACCGTAGCGTTGCCCCTTTGAATTGACAGCACCCTAATAGATACGCAATATCAAAGCGGTATCAATGGCGGGCGTCTGCCTGTTGGCGGATTGTGGGATGCTGGTTAACCGACGTTTACCGAAATTTGCGTGGGTGTGTTGCAAATATGTCCTTTGTGGCAGGCGGCTTAGCGGCAATACTCGATACAAGGCACTACTCGAAACACGGCAATGCTCCTATACGGCTGTGCTCCATAACAGCAATGCCGTAGCTGAAAGGCATACAGCGGCTATTCATTTGCAGACGTCTGAAATTGCAATTGGGTAACCGGAAGTGCCGCTGGAAGTGGTGTTTAAACATGGCTCGGACCGGGACCTCCCAGTAGATTTGGCAGGTTATTTTTTCGACTAACAAGAGGGGCCGCGCCAGTTGACGTCGATCCTATAAGACTGTTGTCCGATTGCTTGAAGCTTGATGGACCAGGCAAATGTTAAAAGTTAGTGGTGACCACAATGACAAGCCTTCATATGAAGCCCGCGACGATGAATATCGCAAATGCAATTAGGCAGGCAAAATTTGGTGTGGGCGACGTAGTGCGCCACCGCATTCATTCCTTTCGGGGTGTGATTTTCGACGTCGACCCTATCTTCGACAATACCGAAGATTGGTGGTTGTCTATTCCCGAAGATATGCGCCCCGCCAAAGATCAACCCTATTATCATCTGCTTGCCGAAAATGATGAAACCGAGTATGTGGCCTACGTTTCCGAGCAAAATTTATCGGCCGATAGCACAGGTGTGCCGCTGCGCCATCCGCAGATTACAGAATTGTTTGAACAAAGCGATGATGGGCGTTATTGCGCGTTATTTCTGCAAGAACATTGAATCGGGCTGGCGATAGTCCTCGCCAATAAACCAAAATTAGTGCTTGATTCCAAACCCGGTTACACAAACAAAAACCGCGCCAGATCAAAATGATTTGGAGCGGTTTTTTTGTTTGGTCTGACTAAGTTCAGGTTGCCGGCTTTATGATTTTGCTTCCAGGCTTTAAATCAACAACTTCGCGCATGCGCCGAAATAAAGAAAACGTCTCCATTTAAGCCTGACAATGCTCAAGAATTGTGGACTCTGGAATTGCAGGCTTGGCAAAATCTACCTTCGGCAATTACTGCTCTGTTTATTTTGGTTTTTGCTGCTGATTGATCAATTGGCGCGTTTTTTGTGCAGCTTTGGCCCGCGCGATCTGACGTTTGCGAATCTCGCCCATCAATTGGCGCCGTGCAAGGGCATATTTTTTGCTGTCTGTCGCTTTGCCCGAATAGGTATTTGCAAATCCAGTGAGTGGAACCGGTGCAAAGAACGGCCGTCCGCTGGCATTCACCGCGCCGACAATCATCTGTTTGCCTTTTTTCATTTTGGCTATGATGTCTTTTGTGGCCTCGGTTTCGGCCGTGCAGCCACCTGGATGACACAAAGAAAACTTCAATTTAATCGGTGTCTTTTGATCATCAATCTTGGCCTGGACACCAACCGGAATGGCCATGCCGAGCGGTACCATGATCAGCAAGCGTTCCTTACCCGTGCCATCCACATTGCGAATTGCAGCCGATACAACAACCAAACCAGAGTTACCATCAAGGCGTTCATGATGGGTCAGGCAGATTTTCTTGGTAACAATTTTGGGTTTGTCGCCCTTCTTTGCGGGGGGCGCACCCATTTTGACAGCTTCGCATAATTTAACCCAGGCGCTTTGCGCAGCAGCAGCAGCAGCTGGTTTTTTCTTAGCTGCCTGAGCATTTGCCTGTCCAATTGCAGGTACGGTCGCCAGTAAAGCGCCAATCATCACAACCGCTGCGGCTTTACGTCCCCAAGTGAGCGCCTGTCTACCCATGCCGATGAGCGAAACTTTGTATTCCATCAAATTCAAACCTTCTCTTCCAAGCTGGTTCAGACCAGCCCAAATCTTTTGATCTTTTAAATCTAGTGCGTTCAAGGACTGAAACTTATCGTCCTTTGCCCCGTGTCTCAACTGGGTGTAAAGCCTGAAATACGGCGATCTAGTGACGAAGCGCCCTTCAGGCCTAGTCATTCACAATGAACTGCACGTCGACGATGCAAACGGGCAACGCCTGCCCGCTTCCGTCGCAGGCGATAGTAGTATAATGGATCAGCACAATTTCCAAACGCGAATAAACCAAAATCAAAGCAATATGCCTTAGTCCGTCCAGCTTTTACGGGCACAAACAGGGTATCAAACCCAAAAATGTCGTCCCCGCGCTGCTAGGGGCCTGTTCCGCCAACCATATAACCAAACGCCGAAAAAATTGGAATTTCAATGAATGCAACCCGTAGCGTCCAATATGCACTTCTAGCAAAACCTCAACTTAACAATGGAAAAATAATCGGAAGAGGCGGCGGATCAGCAGGAGCCTGTAGTTTTCCCATTACCGGGGCAGGTCAGTTCAAACACCGCGTTTTGAGGCGGTTAGGCTTCTATACCACCCTATTCGCAGCCGTTCTGGGCCTCGGACTGGGTCTCGGATCGGGTCTGGGGTTGGGCGCCAGTAGTTCAGGCGCAAACACCGCCTGGGCAACGACACCGTCGCAGGGAGCGACACCGTCGCAGCCGCCAACCAATTCTGCCGCCGCTGCAACCTTGCAGCAGGTGAGCCACGGTATCGCTATGCACGGCGTTCCCCGGCAATCCGCTGGGTTTTCTCATTTTTCCTACGCCAATCCGAAGGCTAAAAAAGGCGGGCGCCTGACCCTGGGCACTGTCGGCACCTTCGATAATCTTAACCCACTGATTATCAAGGGCGTGACGCCGCCAGGCATCCGTGGGCGGGTGTATGAAAGCCTGATGGCACGTGCGCTCGATGAGCCATTCACGCTATATGGCTTGCTGGCGCAAAGCATTGAGGTGGCGCCGGATCGCAGCTCCATCACCTTTACTATCCATAAAAAAGCGCGCTTTTCTGACGGCAAGCCGGTCACAGCCGACGATGTAATTTTCACCCACGCGCTGCTGCGCGATAACGGTGTGCCCTATCTGCGCTCCCACTATAAAAAGGTGGTGAAGGTCGATAAACGCGGGCCGCTAAAGGTCAAATTCACCTTCAAGGACGGCTCGGACCGCGAAATCGCGCTGATCATGGGACTGATGCCAATCCTGCCGAAACACGCAATCGACGCGGGCAAATTCAAGCAGACCACTTTAGAGCCGCCGATTGGGTCCGGTCCCTATCAGATTGCCAAAGAGGGGCTAGAGCCGGGGCGCGGCCTGACCTTTAAGCGCAACCCAAATTATTGGGGCAAGGATCTCAATGTGAACGTTGGGCGCAATAATTTCGATGAAATCCGCTACATTTATTTTCGTGATCGCACGGCCTTGTTTGAAGCCTTCAAGGTTGGCGAGATTGACTTTCGTGTTGAAGGCGCGCCGGGACGCTGGGCCAAAGGTTACGAGTTCACCGCCGCGCGCGACGGGCGCGTTGTTCGCCGCCAGTTCAAAACCGGTTTGCCATCAGGCATGGCCGCCCTGGCCTTTAATTCGCGCCGGGAGATATTCAAGGATGTGCGGGTGCGCCGCGCCCTGATCAAGCTTTATGACTTTGAATGGATCAATGCCAGTTTATTCCATGGTCTTTATAAGCGCACGCAAAGTTTTTTCGACCGCTCAATTTTGTCCTCCCATGGCCGCCCGGTAGACGCGCGTGAACGCGAGCTATTGGCCCCCTTTAAATCCTTGATCAAGCCGGCCTTAATGGATGGATCGTTCAAGTTTCCCAAATCCGATGGCACTGGCCGTGATCGCACTCTTTTGCGCGAGGCTCATCGGCTGCTCACTCAGGCTGGCTACCAGTTGAAGGGCCGCAAGCTGGTGAATAAGAAAACCGGCAAACCGTTTGAATTTGAATTCCTGGCCTTGAGCAAAGAGCAAGAACGGATGATGTTGGCTTATGGTAATTCCCTGGCCCGGCTTGGCATCAAGGTTATTATTCGCAAAGTGGACAATTCACAATATTGGGCCCGGTTGCGGACCTTTGATTACGACATGATCCAGTGGAATTGGAGCGCATCTTTATCGCCGGGCAATGAGCAGATTAATCGCTGGAGCAGCGCGGCGGCCGCGCGCGAGGGTTCGCTCAATTTTGCCAATGCACGATCACCGGCCGTCGATGCAATGATCGAGAATTTATTGGCGGTTACCACCCAAAAGGAGTTTGTCTCCGCCGTGCGTGCCTATGACCGAGCGTTATTGTCGGGAGATCATGTGATCCCGCTTTATCATTTGCCCGGCATTTGGGTGGCACATTGGAATTATCTTAAAAGCCCTGAAATCGCACCCCTATGGGGCTACAGCATCGATCATTGGTGGCGCGAGAATGGCTAAAGATTTGGCGCTTCGATCTATCCCAAGGTTTTTAGAAAGGCGCCGAAGCGCATCAGGCCTTCAGGCCAGGGACCGTGCCCGCTGGCCGCATTAAGTCCGCCGACATCGCCCGCTTCAACCAAGGTTGCGCCCCAGGCGTCAGCAAATTCCTTGGCGCGGCCCAGCTCGCAGTTCGGGCAGTTTCCGCTGGCAATCAGCATCGCCGCAAAGGGTAATTTACCCAAAGGCAATTTACCCAAGGGTAATCTGCCCGAGGGCAGCTTATGCTGGGATTTTGATCCGCCGTCTTTTGCTCCGTCATCTATTGCCGGCTCGGTATTTGGGTCATCCCGGTCCCGGTCGACGCCGTTGGTATAGACTTTGTCCTTATGAGTAACCGGCGGCTCATGATCATGGGCGGCTACCAAAAAGGCACCGGCAATCTTGTGCGGCGGCAGTTTGGGGGCGGCGTGCAGAACAGCAGTTATGCCGCTGCCATGGGCTACCAGAACCACCGGCTTCGCTGCCGCCTCGCTTGCCGCAATAATGCGCGCCGCCCATTGGGTCAGGCCTGTCTCATCAAGCGCCATCGGTTCTATGAGCTGGGCTGAGGGCAAGTTTTTCAACCAGCGGCTTTGCCAGTCGGCGCCCTGAAGCCCCTCATGGCCGGGGATGATTAAAATGTCTGCGTCTGATAATTTCATGGCAGCTTGATAGCAGATCAGTGCCGGGCGCGGTAGAGGTCAGTTTTGCGGATGCCCTGCCGTGCGGCAGCAAATGTCCGGTTGGCTATTTCAGTTTGTCATAATCGGCCGCCATGGCCTGCGCCAGCTCAATGTCTTTGGCGGTGACCTTGTTGCCAGCATCATGAGTGGTCAGCGTTATGTCGACTTTGTTGTAGGTGTTTGACCAGGTGGGATGATGATCGAGCCGCTCAGCATGGACGGCGCAGGCATTCACAAATTCCATTGCCTGCATGAATGAGGAAAACTTTAGCGCCGCCATCAGCGCATCGCCTTCATGACGCCATAGCGGCATCTGCGTCAGCGCTTTGGCAATGTCATCGGCAGATAAACTTATTGATTTGGGCATGGGGGCCTCTTGCGGCAGCACTGGCACAGGTATTTTGCAGAACCAGAGTTGGGCTGGGATTGATGCGGGCATTTTAGAACAATCATGTTCACACGCCCGGTATGCAATGGTAGCGTACTATGATTGCGCCCGATAGCAGGAGCGCACGAAATAAATGGCAATCAAACCGAACAGCAAGAAAGAGCCAAGCGATGACAGTTCATGACTGGACACTTTTCATGGCGGTTTGGATCGCTGCTTCTGT
>JAJRRE010000076.1 GCA_024279745.1 Alphaproteobacteria bacterium | reverse complement strand
TGGCCAAAACAACAGCAAAGGCCTGGTTCTCGCGCCGGCTCAGTCTTGGCAATAGAGCGACAGCGCCAGCTATGCCCGATCGTCCCGGGCGCCCCGATAAACCTGAGCTGCTGCCGCCGCGTGACATGCCCAAACGCTCAACCCGGGGCCAAAAAGGCCGATTGGCGCTTCTTCATGCGCTTGCCCATATCGAACTTAACGCCATCGATATGACCTGGGATTTGATCGCCCGCTTTAGCGACGTCGCCATGCCCACAGATTTTTATGACAATTGGGTACAAGTGGGGTTGGAAGAAGCCAAACATTTTGAATTGTTGGCCAATCGGCTGGAGCAGCTGGATATTTCTTATGGCGCCATGCCGGCCCATGACGGCTTATGGCAAGCAGCACAAGCCACCGGACATGATCTGCTGGCGCGCGTTGCCATTGTGCCGCTGGTACTGGAAGCGCGCGGACTTGATGTGACGCCGCCGATGATCGAAAAATTCAACCAGGCCAATGACGAACCGTCGGCGCGCATCTTAGAGATTATTTACCGTGACGAAAAACGCCATGTCGCCTTTGGAGCAAAATGGTTTCGTTTCTTGTGCGAGCGCGCGCAGCTAGCCCCGGAACCAACCTTTCACAAACTTGTTCGCGAGAATTTTAAAGGTGCGATCAAGCCTCCATTCAATCATAAGGCGCGCGCAGAAGCTGGGTTGACACCAGGATTTTACAAACCGCTTATTCCTGCCATTTATAGGCGCTAATTCTTATTGCAGTACCACAGCGTGCTTCGCATTCCTCGCGTTAGAATTCGCGTCATACAGTTCATTAAATATTGGACCTTACGCGGCGCAATTGATACTTTGCCATTTAAACTGGTCGTCGCAGCCATGTTGCGCAGCCGTATTTTCTTTATCGTTGTTGATTTTAAAATAATTATTTCGAGGTGCCATATGTTGAAATTCGTTGGCGGGCTGGTGTTGGGAATCACAGCCTCTTTAAGCTATGTAAAATGGGGTTATACGCCGCCAACAGCGTTTGAGCTGGCTGATCGACTTAAGGGAAATGTTATATCAACAGTGACTGAAGAAGTGCTGTATGATCTTGACAAACCAATTGAGGAGCGCGCGCGGGCGCTTGAAGTATTCTTTCAAAACAGGGCAAGATATGCGGTTCAGATTGATGCCCGGTTCAAATATTCCTTTATGCAAAACCTTTACCGCCAGCGGGTGATCAGCGAAGCGCGGCAATTACGTATTGCATGGGGTGCTTATGATGTGCTGCTGAATAAACCGGCGTTACGCAAGGCGCAGGAAAAGAAATACGGCACGAGCGATACGGCAACCTTGAAGCAATCGCTGTTACTGGAGGCGCTTTCCAGAAAAACGTTTATTTCACAATGGATTGGCAAAAATGAAGCGCCTGCAACGCGGCAAACAGTCTATGATCTGGTGGTCCGGCTTGGGAAAATGTCTTGAACAGGTTAGCAGTCTTTAATTGGACGACTGCCGGCCGCAGGGTGTGATTTGGCCGCGCCTGAGCGGATGGCGGTTAAACAGGCCGCGCCTGAGCGGATGGCGATTTGGGTTAGCCAGGATTGAAGGATCGTTCAGACCAGAACGACAGATAATGTGGGACTGAAATCATGACCCGAAAAGATGGCGGCGCCCGCCCGGTTCCGATACATCGCGGCCGATCTTATCGCTTCACCCGTGCGATTGTGCGCAAGCCGTGCAGCAATGTCGCAAAGGGTCTGCGCGCTACCGCCGTTGGGGCGAATGAATGTGCCGACAATCCCGATCCGATAGAGTTTGCCCGCCAGCACGATGCTTATATCGATGCCCTGAAGAGTGCCGGACTAGCGGTCACAGTGTTGCCGACGCTGGAAGACTTTCCCGATTCGGTTTTTGTTGAAGATGCTGCATTATGCCTGCGCGATACGGCCATTGTGCTGCGCCCGGCAGCGCCGACGCGGATGGGTGAGGCGGCAGCGATTACGCCCGCATTGAAACGGGCTTTTGCAACGGTGATTGAGCTGCCTGGGCCTGGAACTGTCGATGGCGGCGACATCCTTGTTACCGACGCCGAAGCACTGATCGGCTTGTCGGCCCGCACCGATGCCAAAGGATTTGACACATTGGCGAGTATTCTTGTCGATCTGGGGATAGCTGCGCGCCGGGTCGATACGCCATCGCACATTCTACATTTTAAAACCGACTGCGGTTTGCTCGACGGCCAAACCATTTTAGCAACACCGCAGTTGGCGGCGACCAATTGTTTTGCCGATTACACAGTGATTGAGACCGCGGCGGGCGAAGAGGCCAGCGCCAATTGTATTCGCGTTAACGACAAGGTCTTTATCAGCGCCGGATATCGCGCGACCACCGAGCGGCTCAGCGCGGCAGGGTTCGCCGTCGTTGAATTGGTAACCAGCCAAGCGGCGAAAATCGAGGGTGGCCTGTCATGCATGTCGCTGCGGTTTTGAGCGCCAGCCAAAGCGGGGAGGGGGGGGCGAAGGGTTTGTGCTTATCCGACGACTAGGCTGGGCAGTTCCCTCTATCCGATGATCCTGCACCGCCGCAATTGCCACATCGTTGGTGGTTGCACTGCAAAACGCGAATAAAACACGTCAAAACGCCCGTTTCGCTGGTATTTTTGCACCTTTGCACGCGGCCAATTCATATAACAGGCAACAAGTCCTTGACTGTCTCCTGTTCGCCTGCTGCACTGCATCAATGAAGACTCATTTGTGCTCAAATCGCGCGTAATGCGAGACGATAAGGACCGTTAGCCGTCATGCATTATCATGCTTATGAATTTGCCCATGTGCTAATTTCGCCGCTCAGATGGGCCGCCAAAGGCTCCCGAATGTGGGCCCAGTCGCCGTTTAACCCACTGGCCATAACCCCGTTGGGCAAAAATATGGCTGCCGGACTGGATGTGTTTGAAACCGTCACCCGGCGCTACGGCAAACCTGAGTTTCGTCTGGAGAGCACTGAGCGCGATGGCGTCGAAGTGGCGATTGAAGAAGAAATCGTGCTTGCCAAACCGTTCTGTAATCTGCTGCATTTTGCACGTGTTGATGGACCTGATGCCTCTGCTCCAGAGGCGATCGACGACGATCCCAAAGTCTTGCTGATTGCGCCGATGTCGGGCCATTACGCGACATTGCTGCGCGGCACCGTCAACGCAATGTTGCCCGAGCACGATGTCTACATCACCGACTGGATGGATTCGCGCGATGTGCCCGTGTTCGAAGGCGGCTTCGGCCTTGACGATTTCGTCGATTATCTAATCGAATTCATGCAAGTTTTAGGGCCCAATCTGCATGTCATTGCTGTGTGCCAGCCCTCGGTTCCAGCCCTTGCCGCTATTGCCCGCATGGCTGCGCTTGATGATCCAATGCAGCCCGCCTCCATGACCTTTATGGGCGGGCCCATCGACACCCGGCGCAACCCGACCGGCGTCAACAAGCTGGCGCAGGATAAGCCGCTGTCATGGTTTGAAAATAACGTAATATCTTATGTGCCCTGGCCGAATATCGGCTCTATGCGCCAAGTTTATCCCGGCTTCCTGCAGCTCACCGGCTTCATGTCGATGAATTTGGAACGCCATACCACCGCGCATATGGAATTGTTCGACAATCTGGTCAAAGGCGATAGCGATTCGGTTGAGGCTCACCGCAAATTCTATGACGAATATCTTTCAGTGATGGATTTGCCTTCAGAATTTTACCTGGAAACAATCAAGTCCGTATTCCAAGAACATGATTTACCCGACGGGCGCATGACCCATCGCGGCGAGCGGGTCGATTGCTCAAAAATAACCAAGACGGCGCTAATGACTGTTGAAGGTGAGAATGACGATATTTGCGGACTAGGCCAGACCAGTGCCGCGCATGATCTGTGCACCAATGTTCCAAGCGGCGAGCGCTTTCATTATATGCAGCCTGATGTGGGTCATTATGGAGTGTTTAACGGGCGGCGTTGGCGTTCGGAGATTCAACCGCGCATTGCGCAAATGATCCGTGCTGTTGAGCTTAAACGAACCAGCGGCGACGGCGCACCTCTTACCGCCCTGTCAATCAAGCTGGCAACCAGCAACGGTGCGCCCAATCTGAAAATTGTACCAAAGAAAAAGCGTAAAACCAAAGCCTAGAGCATGATCGACATTGCTGGAATCAATATCACGCAAAGTGGCATGCTTTTCAAGTTCTTGTTTTAGAGTCTGCTTCACGTTCCAATTGGAAACTCCCCGTACACCTGCACGGCTCCGGCATGACTTGTTTCCACTTGAAACGATCAGGCTCTAGCTTTGGCGCTTGCAACTGTCGCCGTCGCAACATTAGTGCAATGTGCGCAACCGATGGCTGCAAGCCCAGGGCTTTAAGCCCAAGGCTTTAAAGCCCGCGCGCCAAGTTCCCCATGACCAATAGAATGTAAGCCACCAGCAGGCCGTAAAACTGCGAGCCACCTTCGGTCAATAGCGGGATCTGCGCGTCGAATACCCGCGCCATGATCACCACAACGGCGAGAATGATGGAAAGAAGAAAGATGATAATGTTAGGCGCTTTCAGACCCATGGGTCGGCCTCCTCAAATTGTGGGCACGCCCGTTCGGCGCGCGGCTCGCAATCCATGAAAGACTGCGCATGACTAAAGAACCCACTTATAGCAGGCCGCCTCATGCTGCAATCCCGCGGCACCATGATAATGTGGGCAACTGGGCAAGCAGGGTGGAGCGATGCACAAATGCCGCAAGCATTTACGAACGCTGTTCGGGTTTGACGCGTCAATTCCCGCCCGCAAACTGGCAATTTCCACTGATTGCGCACAGCTACAGCGCTGAATTCCCTTGTTGTTACGGCAAATAGTTGAAGCCCGTTCCCGTTACAACCACTTCGATGGCGCCTTGCGTGATAGTCGGGTGGGAAATCGAGACGTTCAAAATCCCGTCATAGCCATGCTCACCGGCGCGCCGAGCCAACGTATCAAGGGCGCGCGCGACGGTTTCATCGAGCACTTTTTCATAGCTCGTCATCTCGCCGCCAATTGTATTGGTGATGGTCTCGCGCATATCGCGGATGATATTAGCACCGCTGACCGCACAAGCGTGTAGCATCGCGCCTTCGCGGCAGGGCCGATCCGTTATGGTCGGGGTGGTGACGAGGCGCATTTAGGCCTGTTCTCCTTTGGTATTTTGTCCATTATCCACTCGGTGCCCCGGCGGCATTTGCACAATGACTTTGGGACGGCGGCCAAAGATCATACGCCAGATTACAAGTAACAAAATCAGCACCATTGCAACACCGCCGCCAATGAAAGCGGGATAAAGCTCCCATAGCAGCCAGGCGCTAACTTTCGACGTGCGCAGCAGCGCGAAATCATCGAGGAAGGTGGTGAGATCAAACACACTGCCGCTGCGCACCAGCATATTCACCGCTGCCAGCTGATCGGAACTGGCCATCAGCGCATTGCGAATCCGGGTCTTGGACAGAAAATGCATTTTCGCCGGGTCTGCTGCGATGGCAAATAGCAGGCGCTGCGAGGCCGGGCGTTGCAAGCCGGTCAAATAGCCCGCCAGCACGACAAGCTGCGGCTCACTTAAGGCGCGTGCCAAGGCTGTCAGTTCTGTGGCGCCCAGCTCAAACAACACCTGCCGCGCATCACGCTTTATTCCAATCATGCGCGAGATTGCCAAGTCATCGTTCAAGGATAAAATCTTTGCCAGACCGGCGCGGGTCAGATCGGCTGGTTTTACCCGGCGATGAATGTCATATTTGACAATCTGCGCCAATTGATCCCCGGCCAGCGCAGTCCAGGCAAAAGCCGGCTCTAAAGCGCGCAAATCCCGCGCGATCTGAAGGGCCTCATCGGATAAGCGCTTGGCCGCCTCATCTAGAGTGCCATCACTAAGACGTTTCAATACGCCCGCCTCGCCTTCGCTTGCCGGCACCAGCGCGACAACTTCGTCGAGCCGCGCCATGTTCTGCGCCGGGATTGTATTTAAGAATCTTTTAAAGCCGTCATTACGATCCGATAGATCAAGCACTTTGGCGTGGGCCTGGCGGAACTCCAGCCAGATCTGCACAACCCTGTCAGCGCTCTTACCGGCCAGATCGTCGATGTTGGCATTAATTTGCAGCTTGATTTCGCGGGCTAGTTCCTGGCGCACCTTGGCCATGGTGGTTTCAGATTTCATTTCCGCAGAAATA
Source organism: Alphaproteobacteria bacterium (assembly GCA_024279745.1). Taxonomy (GTDB): domain Bacteria; phylum Pseudomonadota; class Alphaproteobacteria; order Rhizobiales; family Hyphomicrobiaceae; genus JAJRRE01. The sequence continues at coordinate 647 of JAJRRE010000076.1, read as the reverse complement.
ATCGGCAATACGCCGTGGCGCATATCCCAGATATCTTTGGCAATCAGCACAATGCCAACACCGCCCGCCACCACGGAAACCAGACGGCTAAGAACGGCGCCCAGCACACGCTGCCCAACCCGCGCGGCAATTTTCGACATTTGCCGGCGCACGATCAGCACCATGGCACCAGCCAGACCGCCTGTGCTTTCTAGTAGAATTTTTCCCGTCGTCACTACGGCCTTGTTTTTTCCCGGCGCCACTTCCAACTGATCGCCGGCACTTGACGAGACAACCCCGGCAACCGTTGTGCCATAACGTTTACCCAAAAACGCCTGCATACATTTGCGGGCCGGGCCTGCCGCATCTACGGTAGCTAATTCGATGCGTGTCCCGATGGCGCGCCCGACATCGACTGCCAGCATCTCAATCGCCTTTTTTACGTCGTCGGAGCGGTACACGCGTGTTGCAACTGTCGTCGCCAATTCCTTGGCCTTGTCCTTGGAGGCGAGCGATTTAAGCAATTGCCCCCAGCTGGTTTCATTGCGCACATCGTCGACAGCCTTATCGACTTGTTTGTTGATCACCGCGGACATATTGCGCCGCCGCCAGGCATCATCCACATTCGCCTGATAATCTACATTGCGCAAACCGGCGACAAGCGAGCG
>JAJRRE010000075.1 GCA_024279745.1 Alphaproteobacteria bacterium | reverse complement strand
CTCGGCCCTTGCGACACATAACATCCGCCACTTACACATAAGATTGGATCGGCAGTCTTGTTGAACCGGCGAATACCGCGACGCCCCGGCTTCATCAACAGCAATACCGTGACGTGGGATGGTCTGCCGCGCGCGGTTTTATTGGCTGGACCTGAAGGGGAAACAGGATGTGTTTGAACCGCCGGTGAGAAATTCGGCGCATGACTATATGACGGCCTTGATGGCGCCGATGCGGGCGCCGATTTTGGCGGTGCATAACGCGAAATAATAACATCAGTGCCGGTTTGTTTGCCGGTTTGATTGCTGTCCCGGTTACCGGTCAGCCCATCAGCCCGCTTTTGTCCGGCCCGAGGTTTATCAAGGTCAAAATCTTTTCTGCCCAAATCTTGTTGGCCCAGGTTGTTTGGGCCCAAGTCGTTTCGGTCCAAATCGTCGCGGCGCGCAAAACGATCCTCGTTAAAGCGCGGAGGATCAGCCCGGTTGGCGCGTTCTGCTCGCTCAAATTTATCGTCCAAATCAGATCTGCCGGAGACTGAATTGCGATCTCGGCCCCGGTTTCCCCAACGCTCCTGATCATAGGACCTATGATTGCCGATATCGCGCCCACGTTCAGAACCGCGATCACGCACGGCCAGTCTGTCGGAGAACCGGCGCGCCGCCTCCCGTGTCAACCGCGCCGCTTGTTCGCGCTCCCAGGCTGGATCTGTGCGCGTGGTACGTGTTGAGCGGCCTTGCGCTTGTTCAACCTGAACCTGTTTGGTCCGTTCCAGACGCTGCGCTTCAAGTCGGTGATCATTGTCGCTATCGCGCTTGACTTTGGCCAGCCGTGCGGATTTCGCCTGATTGTCGGTGATTTTCTTTTCAGCCGCCAGTCTTGCTTCAAACCGTGCCTTGGCGGCTGCCTCTTTGCGCGCCTGGGCATCAACTTTGCGCTTTTTCGTAATGCGCGCCAGCTTTTTGTCAAGATCAAGCAATTCAGCATTGCGGGCTTTTTCCAACCGGCTCAACCGGGCTGATTCTGCTTGCAAGGCCGCTGCCTCTATATCTCTATTACGGGCAGGCGATGGCGTTTTATAGGACCCGATTTTCGAAGCGCCCGAATGCGCCGCTGGCGAAGTCCGTGGTTCTAGCGCAGGCTGGCGCCGAGACGCAGTTTTCCTGGCTTTTCGTTTAAGCTCTTTTCGCCCGGCATTATCGGTCTTGCCGCGTTTGGTTTTGCCGTTGAGAATAACATATTTGCGTGCACCGGCTTTGGGTCCGGTTGAATTGCCAGTTGCATTTTTTCGGTTCTGCGCCGCTTGTCTTTGGGCCCGAATGTTACGTTTCTTAGCGGCGGCCAGGCGCTTTGCCAACTCACGCTTTTTCGCAAGTTTCTGCTTTTTTGCCAGCTCTTCTTTCTTTACTTGAGCGGCTTTGCGCTTGGCCAATTCTTGTCTTTTCGTCAGGGCCGCTTTGCGCGCCTTTGCCGCCGCGCGCTGTGCCGTGATCTTCTTGCCCGCCATTTCTTCGGCAGCAGTGCGGCGCTGTTGTTCTTTTGCCCGCGCCAGCGCAGCCTTGCGATGCTGGTCCGCTTCACGGCGCACCCGCTCCATTAAATCCTTGCGATACGCCTGCAGCTCGGCATTGTCCTTAGCCGCTACCGCCTCGCGCCGTGCCGCTTCCATGGCGGATTTTTCCGCAGCGATCTGCGCCGCCGCGCGGGCATTCGCGCGTTTACGGGAGCGCTCATCATTTTCGCTTTCGCGGGCAAAGCCATTGGCCAGTTTCTGTGCCGCCTGGTCGCTCTGGGCTCGCGCACTGTCGGCACTTGCGACCAATAGCGGCGCTGCAATCAGCGCGGCAGCGAACAAATTTTGCGAGTGTTGAAATATCGATTTCATGTTGGCCTCTCCTCCGGCAGATGAGACGGGGGGCCTCAAAATCTACCGCTTTAATTCTCAAAGCGTGAGACGTCTTTTTTGCGCGCTCACTTGGTTTGCCTCATTGGCATACATCGTCAATCCGACATCGCCAGTCCTGCACCGCCAGTCCTACATTGCCAGTCCTATACCATCAGTCCCACATTGTCGGCCCTGCATCTTTTTGGAATATCACCGACGCTCAAACGGTTTCACATGGTCGCTACTGTCTTATGCAAACGAGCCAGCGCGCCTCATTTTTGTGAAACCAGCCAGGTCGGTGACGCCAGCCAGCTGATTAACCAAGACCAATTCGGGCATAAAGGGGTATTGTACATGAACACGCCCTGAATGTGTCGCTAATTCGCCTGAGTTTTGCTTTCGCCCAGCCCAAAACCCGCCGCAATCGCTGAAAGCGTCTTTCCCTCATCTTGCCTCGTACTATTATCCCTCACCGACAAGCGCCTGCAATCCTTCACGAAAAGTTGGGAACTGCAAGCCGTACCCAAGCTCATCTTTGAGGCGAGCGTTAGACACTTTTTTGTTTTCCCCATAGAAACTTCGCGCCATTGGCGTCATGTCGGCGGCGTCATAGGCGATTTCGGGCGGCGGCTCCATGTCCAACAAAGCGGCGGCATAAACCACAACATCTTGCGGCGGCGCCGGTTCATTATCGGCAACATTATAGACCCGCCCGCGCCGATCGCTCCCAGCGTAGGGTTTGTTGATGGAGGCGATCACAATTCCGGCTATATCTTCGACATGGATGCGGTTGAACACTTGGCCGGGCTTGGCAATACGCCGGGCGGTGCCGTTTTGCAATTTACTCAGCGGCGAGCGGCCGGGTCCATAAATTCCCGCAAGCCGGAAAATATGCAGCGGTTTAGCCTGGGCGGCTGCAAAGGTCTGCCAAGCAGCTTCAGCTTCGACACGGCGCTGGCCGCGCATTGATGCTGGTTTCAGCTCTGCGGTTTCATCGATCCAGGCGCCGCCAAAATCGCCGTAAACTCCGACCGTCGACAAATAGCCAATCCAAGCAAGCTTTGGTGCCGCCGCCAGATCCTGCTGGTGATGAGATAACACCGGATCGCCAGATTCTGTGGGACCGGCGCTTATCAAGACATGGGTCACAGTCTTCAAGGTCGCGGCGACTTCTTTACCGGGCTGTGCTCCGTCAAACTGCAACGCCGCAAAACCCAGCGCCTTGAGAGCCGCGACGCCCTCACTGCTACGCGACGTGCCGGTAACGTGCCAGCCCTTTGCTTTCATTTTTGCACCAATTGCGCGGCCGGAAAATCCCATCCCGAAAATCAACAAATGCGTCATGTGTCGTACCTTTTATTTCACCGTCATAGACCGATGTAAGTTTAACCGTCAAAGACGGGTGGCATCTATTCCTTGATCCCATTCCGATTTGATTTCGAGATCGGGTTCAATGTCATAATGTTTGGCGCGCAATGCTAAAAATTCATCAACACTCAGCAGCCGGCGCGCGGCCCAGACCGCCATGGCGCGCACGACGGCGGCGTCATCGTCGAGCAGCGGCAACACCTGGCGCATAAGCGTTTTATCATTACTATTGCCTGCGCCAATCAGGCAATTGCGGATGAAACAATCGCGCCCTGCTCGCTTGACCGGCGTTCCTGCAAAGCGGGCGCGAAAAGCCTTGTCGTCCAATGTCAGCAGATCGGCAAATGATGGGTTGTCGATGGCCTCGCGCGCCAAAAGCCGCGTCTCTTGCGCAGTTTGCGCATATTTGTTCCACGGGCACACCGCCAGACAATCATCACAGCCAAACACCCGGTTGCCCATCCGCGCGCGCAGATCACTGGCAATATGCCCCTTATATTCAATCGTTAAATAGGAAATACAGCGGCGCGCATCAAGCTGATAGGGCGCGGGAAACGCCTTTGTCGGGCAGATATCGAGGCATTTCGTGCAGCTTCCACAGTGATCACGCTCTGGCTCATCGGGACGCAGTTCCGCTGTCGTCAAAATAGCACCGAGCAGCAGCCAGGAGCCGAATTCCCGCGACACCAGATTGGTGTGTTTGCCCTGCCATCCCAGACCGGCAGCCGCAGCGGCAGGCTTCTCCATCAACGGCGCCGTATCGACAAAGACCTTAACCTGCGCGCTGCTAAGACGATGAAAAGCGCCCGCCACGCGCTTCAATCTGGTTTTGATCAGGCCGTGATAATCCTTGCCTTTGGCATAGCAGGACAGCACGGCATTAGAGCGCGCGCCCAGCGCCGTCAGAGGATCCGTTTCAGGTCCATAATTCATACCCAGCATTATGATCGAACGCGCCTCAGGCCACATCTTAAGGGGGTGGCGCCGCCGCTCCAATGTTGTCTCCATCCAATCCATATCGCCGTGGCGCTGCAGGTCAACAAATTGCGCTAACCTGTCGCCCATCTGCGCGGGCAAATGCGCTGGCGCCGTGATCCGCACGATGTCGAAGCCGGCAGCGCCAGCCATCTCCCGCAATGACTGTTCAAGGTCCTGGCCGCAATTTTGAGCGGTATTGGCAGGAGCCGGGCCGACAGCGGGAGAGGGAGCCGGAAGAACAGGTCTTGGAGCGGTCTTGGTCATGGCAGCGTTTTAGCACAGTGTCGCGGCGCTTGCAGCAGTGCTCAAACGGGCCCGTCTCAAAAGTCCAGATCCGTATAAGACGGCGGCGGCGCTACACCGGGAAACCGATCAGCCAAAAGCGGCCGAAATGATTTTCGCGACTTTAAGCGTTGATACCAGATTTTCGCATCCGGATAGCTCTCCCACGGCACTTCGCCCAAATAATCGAGCACGGAAAAATGCCCGGCGGCGGCAAAATCAGCAAAACTTAATTCCTCGCCCGCCAGCCAGCGCCGTTGCCCGGACAAAAACGCGACATAGCCCAGATGATAGCTCAGATTGGTCCGCAAAGCGCGCATGACATCCGGGCTCGGCGCCTGCGGGCCGCCACTGGCATGGCGGTTATGAACCTTCTGCACCATCATCTCATGGGTGACATCCCGGTCCATTTTACCATGGAACCAATCAACCAACCGGCGGACTTCGGAGCGCGCTTCACGGTTACCGGGAAACAAAGGCACGGGCCCGGTATGAGCAGGATGCTTGCTCACTTCTTCGGCGATAAATTCAGAAATCGCATATGTCCCGCACAGCAAGGTTTCACCGCCCATCTCCAGTAGCGGCAATTCCCCTGCCGGGTTCTTTGCCAGAAAGGCCGGCCGCCATTCCCAAGGACGCTCATCAAGCAACTCAGCATCGATCGACAGCTCATTCAAGACCAGCCGAATGGAGCGCGAACGGGGACAAAGACGAAATTGCGTAAGCTTGTGCATTTAAGGTTTTTTTTGAACCAGATGAAATTTCGGGCACGCTGAAGCAATAGACGCGAATCACGCCAGCTATTTGTGCCCAATGTCTAGCATGACCATCCGCCAGGCGCGAATTTCGCAGCGCCGGCAAGGCAACAAAAGAGGCACTCCAGCAGGATCTAGCCGAATGTCAGCCATAACAGCAAGGCGCCGAACAAAATGCGGTAGACGCCAAAAGCAACGAATGTGAAACTTTCCAAAAAGCGGATGAACAGCTTCATGGTGAGATAAGCAACGATGAAGGCTGTCACAAATCCAGCCGCCAGCACTGTCCAATTAGCACCGGTGAAAGCTTCATAATGTTTCAAGAAGGCATAACCGCCGGTCGCCCCCATTACCGGCAAGGCCAGCAAGAATGAAAATTCCGCCGAAGCCTTGCGGCTCATGCCCGTGAGCAGGGCGCCAACAATTGTGGAGCCGGCGCGACTGGTTCCCGGGATCAGAGCAAATACTTGCGCCACGCCGATCCATATTGCTTGGGTGAAGCTGACGTCCTCGACATCATGGGTCGTGACATTGGCGTCTTTGTGGAAATATTCGAGTATCAGAAAAATCACGCCGCCAACGATGAACATGACCGGCACGATATAGGGATGGCGAAACAGCTCTTCGATCTGGTCCTTGAAAATAAAACCAATGATGGCGAGCGGCACAAAGGCAATCAGCACCTTGACCCATAACAGGGTGTGGCGAATGTGGAATTTTTCAGAATAATTTGCGACGACGGCAAGGATAGCGGCGAGCTGGATAATAATCTCAAAGGCGATATTAACGCTTGTCTGCTCGATACCCATCCATTTGCTGACCACGATCAAATGACCGGTTGAGGAAATGGGAAGAAATTCTGTCGCGCCCTCGACGATTCCCAATATAATCGACTGTATTAAATCCATTCAAATAACTTTCAATGAACTGCAAGCCCAGCGGCCAAGACCAAACCCACTTGCAATTAATGAGGCGTGTCTTACCGTTGGCTGGGATCAAAACAGAACCAGCCAAACACAAGCGGGCAAAATG
>JAJRRE010000074.1 GCA_024279745.1 Alphaproteobacteria bacterium | reverse complement strand
TAACAAACGGATGTAAACAATGCTTGAAATTAAAAACCTGCACGCGAAGATCGCGGGAGAAGAAACGGAAATTTTGCGCGGGGTCGATCTGACCGTACCAACCGGCGAAGTCCATGCCATCATGGGCCCGAACGGCTCGGGAAAATCGACGCTGGCTTATATCCTGGCGGGCAAAGACGATTATGAAGTCACGCAAGGCGACATCCTGTGGAACGGCAAATCGATCATGGAGATGAGCCCCGATGAGCGCGCGGCTGAAGGCATATTCCTGGCGTTTCAATATCCGATTGAGATCCCCGGCGTCGCGACCATGACGTTTTTGCGCACAGCGGTGAATTCAATTCGCAAAAAACGCGGGACAGAAGAGCTAACAACTCCGGCATTCATGCGTTTTGTGAAGGAAAAGGCTGGCGATCTTGGTATCTCGATGGATATGTTGAAGCGCCCGCTGAATGTTGGGTTCTCCGGCGGTGAGAAAAAGCGCATGGAAGTGCTGCAGATGTCGATGCTGGAGCCGACCATGTGTGTGCTTGATGAAACTGATTCAGGCCTCGACATCGACGCCATCAAGATCGTCGCTGAGGGCGCCAACAAGATGCGCTCACCGGACCGGTCGATGCTGGTGATTACGCATTATCAGCGCTTGTTGGATTTCATCGTGCCTGACAAAGTGCATGTGTTGGCGCATGGCAAAATTCAACGCTCCGGGGACAAAAATCTGGCGCTTGAGCTGGAAAAATCCGGCTATGCGGAGTTCGGCGAAAAGGCTGCCTGAGGCCGTTTGATTTGGCCGCCTAAGGTGGCCGAGCTCGGGCCGGTTGCGTGAACCGGCAAGCACGATAAAAGATAGGCTCATTCCTATGAGGGGCAAATGATATGACAATACAATTGACGAAAACCAAAGCGGAAGCTGCGCTTGGCGAACAGTTCGAGGCCACATTCGGTGCGTTGCCAGGATCAGCCAGGATTGCCCAATTGCGCAAAACCGCAATGGGGACGTTCGCCACCCTCGGCCTGCCCCACCGGCGGATCGAAGAGTGGAAATATACCGACCTGCGCGCGGCCGTAAAGCAGGCGTTTAAGCCCGCTGCTGCAAACGACGACAACAGCAAAATCGCGCCGGCGGACCTTGATGCGGCGCTTGGCGCCCTCAGTGCGCTGGAGTGTTATCGCGCTGTGTTCATCAACGGCAGGTTTGCTGCCGAGCTGTCGAGCCTGCCTGCATCCGACGCGCTGACAATCAAGCCGTTATCTGCCGCGCTTGATGACTTGCCGCGTCTGAATAGTTCCGATAGCGATAGTGTGATTGCGCTCAACACCGCTTTCATGTCCGATGGCGCCGTGATTACTATTGCTGATAAGGCGCAGGTGGATAAACCTGTTCTCATGGTCTTTGCCCGTGCTGGAGCAGACGACAAAGCCATTGCAACGCGCAATGTCATCAACGTTGGTAAAGGCGCTAAAGCCCTGCTGGTTGAGGTGAATATTGCGCTTGCCGGTGCTGGCAATGGCCAGAGCAATTGCTTGAGCGAGATCACCATTGGCGACGATGCTGAGGTGAGCCATGTCAAAGCCACGCGCGAGGGCGAAGGCTCAACGCATTTATCGACCTGGATTGGCGAGCTGGGTGCGCGGGTCAATTACCGCGCCTTTCAGATGACCAGTGAAACAGCGTTGGTGCGCAATAATCTGTTCGTGACATTTAACGGCGAAGACAGCAAGCTTGATATTTCCGGTGCGTTCTTAGGCCGGGGCACTGAACATATTGATACGACGCTTGTGGTCGATCATGCCGTGCCGGGCTGTGAAAGCCGCGAATTGTTCAAGGGCGTGCTCGACAATACAGCGCGCGGCATATTCCAGGGCAAAGTTATCGTGCGCCAGGACGCGCAAAAGAGCGACGGCAAGCAGATGGCGCAAGCGCTGATGCTGTCTGATACATGCGAATTCGATTCCAAACCCGAGCTGGAAATCTACGCCGATGATGTGGTCTGCGGTCATGGCTCGACATCGGCGCAGCTGGACGAAGAAATGATGTTTTATTTCCGCGCGCGCGGTATTCCCGAAGACATCGCTCGCGCCATGATGATTGAAAGCTTTATTGGCGAAGCGCTGGATATGGTTGAGCATGAGCGCGTGCGTGAAGCTTTGGCGGATGCGGCACGCGGCTGGTTGAAATAAACGGTGGGCGATTGGGTAAATGTACGACTGAGCCAATGGCTCAGATACCAGATCGCCCACCCGCGATTTGCCCAGAACTTAATACACGAATGTGCAAAGCCATCGGATATGACGGTGACAAATGGTGAATGATGTGACGATTGAACCAATAATGGGAACCGACGCTTCCACTAAGGAACGCGCCGGGCTGTATGATGTTGAGCGAGTGCGCGCCGACTTCCCGATCCTGTTTCGCGAGGTCTACGGCAAGCCGCTTGTTTATCTCGATAATGGTGCGTCGGCACAAAAGCCCAAGCAGGTTCTGGAGGCGATTGAGCACGCTTACGCCATGGACTATGCCAATGTGCATCGCGGGCTGCATTATCTGTCCAACGCCGCGACGGCTAAGTTTGAAGAATCGCGCGAGACCGTGCGCCGGTTCCTGAATGCCCAGTCGCAAGACGAGATCATCTTCACCAGCAACGCCACCGAAGCCATAAATCTGGTGGCGCAATCTTATGGTGGCACGGTGATTGGCGAGGGCGATGAAATCGTGCTGTCGATCATGGAGCATCACTCCAATATTGTGCCATGGCATTTCCACCGTGAGCGCGGCGGCGCTGTTCTGAAATGGGCGCCGGTTGCCGACAATGGTGAGTTTCTGCTCGATGAATTTGAGGCACTGCTCACCGATAAAACCAAGATCGTCGCCATTACTCATATGTCGAATGTGCTTGGTACGGTAACGCCAATCAAGGAAATCTGTGCGATAGCCCATGCGCGCGGCATTCCGGTGCTGGTTGATGGTAGTCAGGCCGTCGTGCATATGCCGGTCGATGTGCGTGATCTGGATTGCGATTTTTATATCTTTACCGGCCACAAGACTTATGGGCCAACCGGCGTCGGTGTGCTTTACGCCAAGAAGGAATTTCTCGATGCCATGCCTCCCTATATGGGCGGCGGTGAAATGATAGAAAAAGTCTCCGTCGACGAGATTACTTATAATACGCCGCCGCATCGCTTTGAGGCCGGGACGCCGCCAATTGTGCAGGTGATTGGATTGGGCGCCGCGCTTGACTATATGATGCTCACGGGGCGCGAGTTGATTGCGGCCCATGAAGCGGAACTGGCTGCCTATGCCAATGAACGGATGCGCGAGTTAAACTATGTTACGATCCAGGGGCAGGCGCCGGGCAAGGGCGCGATTGTGTCCTTCACCATTGAGGGGATGCACGCCCATGACATCTCGACCATAGTTGACCGCTCCGGGGTAGCTGTACGTGCCGGGCATCATTGCGCGCAGCCCCTGCTGGAGCGCTTCGGCGTTAGCGCCACCTGCCGTGCCTCATTTGCGATGTATAATACCAAGGCGGAAGTGGATGCGCTGATCGATGCAGTGAAAAAGGCGCACGACTTTTTTGCCTGATGTGCGGATTTGGACTATCGTGACGCGGCCCTTTGAAGTCGCGCCATTTTATGATGCGGGCTCCTTTGTGGGGCTTCCGTGAATTATAACGAGTTTAATCAAATTGGAGAACAGCCATGGACGGCAAGCGCGATGATGAGAACGCTGCTCCCAAGCCAGCAGCTGACGAAATCAACAAATTCCTGATCGACGATGTGCCCGAAGCTACGGCCGCGTCGCCAGCGCCCGGTGGCGGGTCGGCGTCCGGTACCGCGCCGGCGTCCGGTGCTGCTAGCGAAATGGCCAATGCGGCAGCTTCCAGCGCTGCGGCTCATGTGGGCGCGCCGCTGGCCGCGCCGGCTGCCGCGGTAATGGGCGCGGCGCCGACCGATGAAGAACTGAAAGCGGCTATTCCCGATGAGCCGCCCGCCGTGTCGGTGGCCGATGGCGGCACGCCGGTTGAGGGCTCACGGCTGTCGCGGGAACGGCTGGAACAGTTAACGCGCCATATCACGGCTGCTCTCAAGACCGTTTATGATCCTGAAATCCCGACAGATGTTTATGAGCTGGGCTTGATTTACAAGATCGACATTACCGACGAATATGATGTTAATATCGATATGACCTTGACCGCGCCGGGCTGTCCTGTAGCTGGTGAAATGCCGCTCTGGGTGGAAAAGGCGGTCTCCGCCGTGCCGGGCATTGAAGACGTCTTCGTTAATCTGACGTTCGATCCGCCGTGGGAAATGAGCCTGATGTCCGACGAGGCGCGGGTGGCGCTGAACGTGTTTTAGGCACGTCGTGACATGATGTTGGTATTATTACAACCGGCTCCCCCATATGACTAGATACTGACTGTAACTCTTGAGATTTGGATAGACCTGACATGACCACAAGCGCTTCGAAATTCAAAGTCATGACCCTGACCGATGCCGCAGCAACCCGTGCCAAGGCGATCATGGCAGGCAAGGACGGTGTGGTTGGTCTCAAGCTGGGCGTCAAAAACGGCGGCTGCGCGGGCATGGAATATACCATGGACTGGGCGAGCGAGGCCGCGCCGGGCGATGAGATCGTCGAGGATAAAGGCGTCAAAATCCTGATTGAGCCGAAGGCGGTTTTGTTCTTGCTGGGCACGCAAATGGATTATGAAGTAGATAAACTGTCGGCCAAATTTGTGTTCAATAATCCCAACCAGTCGAGCGCCTGCGGTTGCGGCGAATCTGTGACGCTGACCGAGGCCGACCCTGCCGCGCTGGCTGCCATCAAGGGCTAAGCGGCCGGCCCCTTGTGGGGCGTTAAGTTTTTGGGGTCATTAAGTTTGGCACTCCGCCCAAGGTTGTAACCCCAGCATTAATTGCCGCAATGCCAGGATTTGCAAAAGCAATCCGTTAGCAAACATTTGTTTGATTACCTGTTTTACATAAGCTGTACAAAACCCGCGGAGGGTAGCTCAATGCGTAAACTGGCGATTTTGACATTCCAGACACTTGACGGTGTGATGCAATCACCATCCAGTCCGGATGAAGATCCTTCGGGCGGCTTTTCCGACGGTGGATGGGCCAAGAATTGCTGGGATGACGTCATGAAACAGGTGATGTGTGAAGCAATGTCTGAGCCTTACGATTTGTTGCTTGGACGAAAAACTTATGAATTGTTTGTTCCTGCCTTCTGCAATTCTGCCAGCGATAATCCTGTTGCAGAAAAATTTAACGCTGCAACCAAATATGTCGTGACATCAACTTTGAAGACCTTTGAATGGATGAACACGAAAGCTATTACAGGAAATGTAGTCGAAGAGATTGCTCAACTAAAAAAGCAAGATGGATGCTTGCTGCAGGTGCATGGAAGTTGGCAACTTATTCAGACATTGTTGGCCCACGATTTGATTGATGAATTTCGGTTGTGGACCTTCCCTGCAATTGTAGGGTCAGGAAAACGCCTGTTTAAAGATGGGATACCGCCAAAACGGTTGCAGCTTGTTAAATCGGGCTCATGTCAAACGGGAGCAATGATGAGCATCTACAGGCAGATGTAATGGCTATTGCATCTCTTTTGTGGCAACCGGGATCGCGGGAACAAGCCCCGCGATGACATCGTTGTGTGTTGCGATCAGCAACCGCTCCTTGGCCACAAGTCCCGGGGAACGAACGCGCGCCCCAGGATGACCAAGAGGTTTTATTCGGTGCGCAGACAGAACTGCACAGAGCCGCTATCCTCGCGCCGCTCAGCTTGAGGAGTTTGAGCGAACCGGGCGTTGCAGGAAGGCCGGGACATTATCGCCCAGTCCGCGCGCATCGCCTGCGACCTTACCTGCCGGTTTGTCGTTGCGTTTTTCGTTACGCTTGTCACTTTGATTGTCAGACCGCTTGTCTGCTCGGCTGTCTGGCCGGTTACTGCTGCGTGATCTTGATCTACTCGCCTGCTCGCGCGGGTTGTTTTCACGTGGTTTGTCTTCACGCGATTTGTTTGGGCGCGCCTGTTCTTGACGTGCTTGATCCGAGCGATTTTCTGCCCGGTTTTCACGGATGTCAGGCGCTGGGTCTTTAGCCTGATCTGGCGCGGTGTTGGCTTGAGTGCTTCCGCTTCCCTGCTCACCATCGGGGCGACGTGGTCCCCGACGGCGCGAGCGGCGACCACGAGGCGCGTCGTTAGCGTTAGCCGGTTGTGTTGGACGATCAGCCGTCGGCTGGGCATCTGATTGCGCCGCATCTGCCTCATTGGAACTGGATGCCGCGTCCTGCACTGCACCCGTTTCCGATTGCGTTTTTGGTTTCCCGCTCCGACCTCGACCGCCGCGCGAACGCCCGCCAGCAGAAGACGCCGCCGCATCGCTTTTGCCTGATCCACCGCCCGATCCACCAGAAGACCCGCCGCGGCCACGTCCTGCGGAACCGCCGCGTCCGCCGCGGCCACCTCTGCCCCGGCGCGTGCTTTCAACATCATCGCCGGGCGGATCGCCGATCCATTCAATGGGAACACCGGCGGCTTTTTCCAGCTCTCTAACGACTTTCATATCGTCGGCGGTCACGAGCGCGGCGGCATAGCCTTTGCGGCCGGCGCGGCCCGTGCGGCCAATACGGTGAACATAGTCGTCGCTCTGCCAGGGCATATCATAGTTGAACACATGGCTGACCTCGGGAATGTCGAGACCGCGTGCTGCCACGTCTGATGCAGCAAGGATTGTGATTTCGCCGGAGCGGAACGCGGCCAGCGTTGCCATGCGCGAGCTTTGATCCATGTCGCCATGCAGCGCGCCGGCATTGAAACCGTGCTTCTTGAGCGACTTCAATAGAATGGCGACGTCGCGTTTGCGGTTGCAAAAGATAATCGCATTTTGCAACTCGGTTTGCTCAAGGATCAATTTGCGCAGCACATCGCGCTTCACCCAGTCAGTGCCGTCAGGCAGGAACTGAAATTCCTGGCGGATGGTTTTGGCGGTCGTGGCCGGTTTGGCAACTTCCACCCGGACCGGATCTTTCAAGAACTGCTTGGCCAGCCGCGTGATCTCATTTGGCATGGTGGCCGAGAAAAACAGCGTTTGACGGCGCGGCGGCAGCAGTTTGCAGATTTTCTCAATATCAGGAATAAAGCCCATATCGAGCATCCGGTCGGCTTCGTCGATGACCAGAATTTCAACGCCGGTCAGCAGCAATTTGCCGCGCGAAAAATGATCCAGCAACCGGCCAGGGGTGGCGATCAACACGTCAACACCGCGATCAAGCTTTTTCAGCTGCTCGCCAAATGAGACACCGCCAATCAGCAGCGCCATGGTGAATTTGTGGTTGGTGCCATAGGTCTCGAACGCCTCAGACACTTGCGCCGCCAATTCGCGTGTCGGCGCCAGGATCAGCGACCGAGGCATCCGCGCGCGCGCGCGTCCGCGCTCCAGCCGGCTGAGCAACGGCAGCACAAAGGCGGCTGTTTTGCCGGTACCGGTCTGCGCAATGCCAAGCACGTCCTTGCCGTCAACAGCAACAGGAATAGCGCCGGCCTGAATGGGGGTCGGGGTGGTGTAACCGGAAGCATTGACCGCTTCCATTACCTTTGCGCTGAGACCTAGCTCAGCAAACGTCGAACTCTCCAAAGACTTAAGATCTCCATCTGGCATAATGATAACGCCCGGCGCAAAGGATTGTGCCGAGATGCGTTAAGTTGAGCGCAGGGAGTTTGGTAAAACACGTCACAAAGTGAATTATTCAGCAAATGTGCAAAGCAAATGAGGATCGAGTTAAGTAAATAAAGGCAGTACATACAGTAATCCCCTGCGCCCTTAAGTCCCTCAACTGGCATAAGCTGATGAGAAATGCAAGCGAAAGGCCCATAAATGCGGCGCTGAGGCTGGGGAAAGCCTGTCGGATTGGTGAAATTACGCGGTTTCACACAAGTTACGTCGTGCTAGTAACGCAGGGGTTATTGACACGCGGCAGAGTGGTGAGGCCCAATTGGCGCAGTATAAAGGGATAATTAGTAATGAATTCAGATGCGTCGGCGCAACATGATCACCAGCGCGCGCAGGGGCGCCATTTGCTGCTGCTGCCCGGTTTAATGTGCACATCGGATCTGTTTGCGGCGCAGCTCAACGGGCTGGCAGATAGCGCGGTCATGCACGTTGCCGATCATAGCCGCCATACCGATATGAGCCAGATGGCGCGCGCGGTACTGGATGAGGCGCCGCCACAATTTGCGCTGGCCGGGCTGTCGATGGGCGGCTATCTGGCCTTTGAAATTTTGCGCCAGGCACCGCAACGCGTCACAAAGCTGGCGCTGCTGGCGTCGAATGCGCGCGCCGACCGGCCGGCTCAAATCAAGTTCCGTGAGATCGGTATCGCCATGGCGAAGATCATGGGCTGCCGGGCCGCGCAAGCCTATCTGATGCCGCAGCTTATTCATCCAGCGCGGCTTAATGATCGTGATCTTGTCGCGCGGATTATGGCCATGGCCGATGGTACTGGCGCGCAAGCTTTTGAACGCCAACAGCGCGCTATCATGGGGCGGCCAGATAACCGTGAGTTTTTGGCGCAGATTAAATGCCCGACCCTAATTGTAGTGGGCGAGCAAGACGCGCTGACACCGATTAAAGTGGCGCGCGAAATGGCCGATGGTATCGCCGGCGCCCGGCTGGAGGTTATTCAAGATTGCGGGCATATCTCAACAATGGAGCAGCCTGAAGCAGTCAACGGGCTGCTGCGGCGCTGGTTGCAAGACGGGGACGGGGCATAGGTCTTGTCATCACCGCTCACCAATGATGTGCGGGCGGCGCGCCGTCAAAGATTTCGCGCAACCGGGCACGAGTGCCTCTTGTGGTTCCGTCGGGCAAGGCATCGGCGGTAAAAAACGCCTGTTCGGCAATTTCAGCGTTTGGTTTGGGAATGATTGGCCGTGACCAGTGACGCACGACAAACAAGGCGATGTGATCGGATGGAAAGGTTTTGAACTGGGCGAACAGGCCGATAAATTCCGCTGGCCGGTCGAGAAGTACGCCGACTTCTTCCATCAGCTCGCGCGCTAAAGCATCATGGATGGTTTCATTTTTCTCGACGCCGCCGCCGGGGAAATGCCAGCCGGAGCGATACCCGTGGCGCACCAGCAGGACCCGGTCCTGGTCGTCGATTACCACGCCTTGCGCGCCCATGGTCAAGCCGCGCGAGAAACGCCAGTAGCGGCGCATCAGCCAGATCAGCAACGGTTCAATCGGTTTGAGATATTTGAGCAAGGGCGGCGGCGTCCTGTTGGGAAAATTGATCATGTAGAGCTTGTTAACAATACGGGCATTGACGCAGGCGAAGCGGCCCGGCCGAACGTGATAAGGCCGCCAGATAGGCTTGGGAAGCGCTCCATATATGCTATGGCGTTGTAATATGCCAGCTGACAGCGCAATGCAATTCGCATAAAAGCGCTGTTGTGTGCTAGTGCTGTGCGGCTAAACTAGTATTGAAATCAACGGCATTGAAATCATGGCTTTTACACTGGCGCATATCAGCGATGTGCATATGGGACCGCTACCGGCAATCGGGCTCAAATATTGGAACCTGAAGCGCACGCTTGGTGTGCTGAACTGGCGCCGCGGCCGCAATACCGCGCACAGGCCGGAAATTTTCGCGGCGTTGGTGCAAGACATGGCGGCGCAGCAGCCCGATCATATTGCGCTGTCGGGTGATCTGACAAATATCGGATTGCCGGCTGAGCATGTGCGCGCGCTGTCCTGGTTGCAGGAGTTGGGCGGCCCGCAGCGGGTCTCGGTGGTGCCGGGCAATCACGACATCTATACGGACTTGGGCGATGAT
>JAJRRE010000073.1 GCA_024279745.1 Alphaproteobacteria bacterium | reverse complement strand
TTCAGAAAGCATCGACATCATGCCTACGGTTCTCGACTGGCTGGACATCGATGTGCCGCGCCAATGTGACGGCGCTTCGTTGCTACCACTGGCTGCTGGAACCACGCCTGAAAACTGGCGCACCGAAGTTCATTGGGAATATGATTTTCGCGATGTTGAGGATCCATGGATTGAAACAACCTTGGATATTGCGCTCGATCACTGCACGCTCAACGTTATCCGCGACGAGGTGTACAAATATGTGCACTTCACCGCCCTGCCGCCGCTGTTCTTCGACCTCAAGAATGATCCTGATGAGTGCAATAATCTGGCGGGCGATCCCCGCTACGCTCCGATTATGTTGCACTATGCACAAAAAATGTTGTCCTGGCGGATGGCCAATGACGAGCGCACACTGACTGCCATAGCCTTGACCAAGCAAGGTATCGTAGAGCGGCGCTGAAGCTGAGGCTTTGAGCTTTGGCAAGCCTGACCGGCTTGAACTGTCTGGGCATTTTTCAATGGTATTTTGATTGTCATCCCGGCACTTGTTGCCAGGATCCGAGCCGCAACAAACTCACTCTTATTTTTATGGCCGAATCGGCGTGGCAATTTCGATCAACAAACATGTTGCATAGGCGGTACCGGTGACAAGCACCGGCATGACAGCTGGAATCTTATTGACTATAAAAACAGGACTTCTGACTAAGCCGGCGCTGGCGCGGCCCCGATCACGGCTTGAGCTTGTAGCCGGTGCGGAAAATCCACCACACGATCCCCAGACATAACGACAAAAACAGTGCGATCATGGCCAGCGACACGCCGACGCCGACATCGGCAACACCGTAAAAACTCCAGCGAAACCCGCTGATCAAATAAACCACCGGATTAAACAAGGTCACCTTTTGCCAAAACTCCGGCAGCATATTGATCGAATAAAAACTCCCGCCCAGAAAGGCGAGCGGCGTCACCACCAATAACGGGACAATCTGCAATTGCTCAAAGCCATCGGCCCAGACCCCGATAATAAAGCCAAACAGCGAGAACGTCACCGACGTCAGCACCAAAAATGTCAGCATCCAAATGGGGTGCGCGATTTCAATGGTCACGAATAAATTGGCAGTTGCCAGAATGATCAACCCCAAGATAATCGATTTGGACGCCGCCGCCCCGACATATCCCAGCACTATCTCAAAATAGGAAATCGGCGCCGAGAGCAGCTCATAGATCGTGCCAGTAAATTTGGGAAAATAAATTCCAAAGGAGGCATTGGCCGTGCTCTGGGTCAACAAAGACAACATGATCAGCCCCGGCACAATAAAAGCGCCATAACTAATACCGTCGATTTCTTTAATGCGCGAACCGATGGCGGACCCGAACACCACAAAATAAAGCGATGTTGACACCACTGGCGAAACAACACTTTGAAAAATTGTGCGCCAGGTTCGCTCCATTTCAAACCGATAAATGGCTTTAACACCTTGAAGGTTCATGATTGCTCTTTCACCAGAGTAACAAATATATCTTCCAAGGAGCGCTGCTTGGTATCGAGATCCTTGAATTCTACGCCCGCGCCTTGCAAAGCACTGAGCAGACCGCGCACGCCGGTTCGTTTGCCTTGCGTGCTGTAAAGATAAGTCAGCTCGCGGCCGTCGGAACTCAGCTCCAGCTCATAGTCATCAAGCCCGCCTGGCAACCGCTCAAGCGGCTCACGCAAATGCAAAGCCAATTGTTTTTGCCCCAGCTTGCGCATCAGCTCGGCTTTTTGCGCCACCAAAACCAATTCGCCCTTGTTGATGATGCCAATCCGGTCGGCCATCTGCTCGGCTTCTTCGATATAATGCGTGGTCAAAATAATGGTAACGCCCGAGGCGCGTAGCCCGCGCACCACGTCCCACATATCCTTGCGCAACTCAACATCAACACCGGCGGTCGGCTCATCGAGAAATAAAATTCGCGGCTCATGGGAAAGCGCCTTGGCGATCAACACCCGGCGTTTCATACCCCCCGACAACGTCATCAGGATATTGTCCTTCTTGTCCCACAAGGACAAATCGCGCAGGATTTTCTCGATATATGAAGGTTTTGCCGGCTTGCCGAACAGTCCGCGCGTGAAAGATACGGTTTGCCAAACGGTTTGAAAGGCGTCAGTCGTCAGCTCCTGCGGCACCAGCCCGATCAGCTCGCGCGCCGCCCGATAATCACTGATGATATCGTGGCCGCTGACCTCAACACTGCCCGATGACGGATTGACAAGTCCGCACACGATTGAGATCAGCGTCGTCTTGCCGGCGCCATTGGGGCCAAGCAGCGCCAGGATTTCACTGTCCTCAATCTCCAGGCTGACATCTTTCAACGCCTGGAAACCGTCGGCATAGGTTTTCGACAGATTTTTTATGGAAATGACTGATTGCATAGCTGACAGCCATAGCCGCTTCGCAAGAAGCTGTCACGAATAAACAAGCACACTTATTATAGGAGCAGCGCCGCCTGCTTTCTCGCCCCTCGATTTTCCTGTAATTCTCCGCCATTCGCGTGGTCATATGACAATGACCAGACAGAAAATGCCGAAACAAAAAAAGCCGCCCAACGCAACTCGAAAATCCTTTCGGCTCCTGAGGGGACGCACGCAAGGCTTTGGTTACGCCGGACGGTTGAGGTCAAACGCGCCGATTGGAAGGACGAATGGCACGTTTGCGGAGAAACGGGAAACAGGTTTCAATAAAACTGTTCCAATGTTAAAAAGGGCGCGAATCCCGGAGGCTCTATTGTTCTGCGCATAGCCGCTCCAAAGCCTCAAGGTCTGTGAGATCAACCTGTGCGTTGCGCCCCAGCACGATCAACCCCTTGCTCTTCAGCGATGAAAATGTACGGCTGACGGTTTCAATCGTAAGCCCGAGAAAATCAGCAATATCGGATCTGGTCATCGGCAGAACGATATCCGACGGGTCTTTGCCGTAACGCCGATTGCGCCGCGACAACGCCAGCAAAAATGCTACCACGCGCTGCGACGCACTGCGTTGCCCGACTGTCACCAGCAAATCGCGCGCAGCCGCTAATTCTTCAGACAAGGCAGCGTAAAGCTGCATCGCCAATTGCGGATTTTTCTGCGCTTGGCGCTGCAATACATCGAATGAAACCCGCTGCAACCTTGTCGCCACGGTCGATTGTGCGGAGTTGATATGCTCACTATTGGAGCCAAGCCCGATCACATCGCCGGGCAAGGCAAAATCTATGATCTGACGGCTGCCGTCGACCAGCACTTTATAAATACTGACCGCCCCACTTTCGACTAGATAAACATGGGTCTTATGGTCGCCTTCAAAGAAGATGTGCTCTTTGGCTCTGAGCTCCCTGGTGGTAACCCGTGGAACCTGGTCCATGATCGTCGCCGGTTTCTCATGTGCGCACGGACCGAAACTACAACATGTGGCGCTTTGGTCTACGTCATGGAAGCACTGTGTCGGTAGCATCATCGTCTCCATCGGTTTGGGTTGACTTGCTAAAATTCAGATGACTTTTCTGACCTGAATTAACTTGCCTGGCTAATCTGCGCTAAACTGCAAAAGGCTTAACTCATTGTCTTCCCCGCCATCTACGCATAGACACGACACAGGCATTTGCCGCCTTGGTGACGAAGTGTAACAATGTGTGACATCGAGCGGTCCAACAGCCCAAAACGGGCACTGCCTGAAATCGCCGCTCAAATGCGCTACAGGCTGGAAATTTTGCCTCCAAATCCACGTCGTCGTGCTAATTATGAAATATTCATTCGTTAAATAACAAACCGTTACCTTAAGGACCCATGAACCCATGTCCGCGCCGCAATCAACCAACATTCTTGTTGTCGATGATGATCCGGACATCCGGCTTTTGCTCCGCGACTGCTTTGCGCTGGAGGGGTACACCGTCATTGAGGCGGCTAACGGCGAGGAAATGCGCGCTCATTTGAAGACCATGCCGATCAATCTGATTACTCTGGATTTGGCGCTGGCGGGCGAGGACGGGCTGACCCTGGCGCGCGAGGTGCGCTCACAATGCGATGTGCCAATAATCATGGTCACCGGCAAGGGCGATATGGTGGACCGGGTCGTCGGCCTGGAAGTTGGCGCAGACGATTACATCACCAAGCCGTTTCATTTGCGCGAAGTTCTGGCCCGCGTGCGCTCGGTCTTGCGCCGCTATAAACCCACTGGTACTGGCGAACAGACCGCAGCGCCTCAAACGCCGCAAACTCACATCAAATATTCGTTTGCATCGTGGACACTTGATCTGACGTCTCGGCAATTAACAGACGAGGTCGGGGCTGAGCGCAATCTGACCACAGCCGAGTTCAACCTGCTGGAGTTATTTATCACGCGCCCGCATCACACATTGTCACGCGATGCGATTATGGAACAGCTCAAAGGCCATGACTGGTCGCCCCTCGATCGATCCATCGACACCTTGGTTGGCAGATTGCGTAAAAAAATTGAGAACGGTCAATCTTCGCCAAAATTGATCAAAACCATTCGCGGCGTCGGTTATATGTTCACCGCAGAAGTGCGTGAAGTATAAAACATCGAACAGCCTATCTAGACGGATTGCCGAAGGGCCCGGTGAATTTCTTGCGCCAATTCTTCGCGGCTGTAAGGTTTGCGCAAAATAGGATAACCAGAGCCGGCTTCCCCGGCGCGCGCTTGCAGCTGGTCCGTATAACCGGTCGTCAGTAACACACGGATCGGCTTGTTCTGCTTTGCCGCCCACTCCGCCAAGTCAAATCCAGATAGTTCTCCCGGCATGACAATATCGCTAAACAGCAAATCAATCTGCCTGCCAGAGCGAATAATTTCAATCGCATCGCGCCCACAGCTGGCGCTGACAACCTGATAACCAAGTCCGCGCAATCGCTCAATCGCCAATGTTTGGACTTCCAAATTATCTTCAACAACAAGAATTGTGCCTTCGGTTTTATCTCCGGCCGGACCTTGATTGACCTGGCCCGCAGGGCGCGCCATTTCATCATAACGGGGCAGATATAGATTAACCGTGGTCCCCTTTCCAATGGCGCTTTGAATGGTGACATGGCCGCCCGACTGTTGCGCAAACCCATAAAGCGTGCTTAGCCCCAAGCCAGTACCACGACCAGTTTCCTTGGTTGTAAAAAACGGCTCAAAGACGCGGCTTAACACGTCGGGGCCCATCCCCTGTCCATTATCGATCACTGACAGGCGCACAAAATCTCCCGATAAATTCGCCAACTGAGAATCGTTGGCTCGGTCAAACGTCGTGCTGTTAGCGGTTTCAATGGTCAACGTACCATTTGCCGGCATGGCATCGCGCGCATTGATGGCAAGATTCAAAATCGCATTTTCCACTTCGCTGGCGTCCGCTTTGGTTTGCCATAACTCAGGCGCCAGCCGCGACAACACTACAATTGATCCACCCAATGCGCGCGGCAATAACTCCAATGTCGCGACAACCAAATCGTTGAGCCGAACGATCGCCGGATCAAGACGGCCACG
>JAJRRE010000072.1 GCA_024279745.1 Alphaproteobacteria bacterium | reverse complement strand
TCTACTGGAGCGCCGCGGCGCCAACCCGATTGCTACCGACAGTGAGGACGCTGTCCATTATATGGCGCAGCATACCCACGCTTTCCGCTGGGCGCAGGCCAACCGCGAACTGATCGCCGCCCGCTTTGCCGAGCAATTGGGTACAGCGGCTACAAAAGTGTCCGACGTCAGCCACAATACTATTCAACACGAGGAGTGGCGCGGCGCGCCGGCCTGGATACACCGCAAAGGCGCCGCCTCTTCCGCTGAAGGACCACTGATGATCCCCGGTTCGCGCGGCACGTTCTCATATCTGGTTGAGCCCATCGGCGACAAAGACGCGAAAGATGCCGCCGCCGCTTCTCTCGCTCACGGCGCCGGGCGGCGCTGGCAGCGCGGCTTTGCCAAATCGCGCCTGTCGCACAAATACCGCAGCAAAGATATGGAGCGCACAAAGCTGGGCGGCCGGGTTATCTGCGAGGACCGCGAGCTGTTATATGACGAAGCGCCGCAAGCCTATAAAGATGTCGGGCAGGTGATTGCCGATCTGGAAACAGCAGGGCTGATCAAGGTCATCGCGCTCTACCGCCCCGTACTCACCTATAAAGTTCGCCGCCGCGACGACGATTGAACCGCAACGACGATTGGCCCGTTACAATGATAGATTAGTGTCCGAAGTCCACCACCTGGCACCCAATCGGATTATCAATCAACGATTCAAATATTGCATTCTTCCCCCTCTCCCCGTTTTCACGGGGAGAGGGTCGGGGTGAGGGGCAGACTAATAACGGGCATGAGCGAGAGCGGCGGCTTTTTCACAAGAAGCTGCCCCTCACCCACTCTTGTTTGTGCTGCCCCTCACCCACTCTTGTTTGTGCTGCCCCTCACCCTAACCCTCTCCCCATAGTGCCAAAAGCACGATAGGGAGAGGGGACTGACTGCGCCGGGCATTACGACAACCTCATCTTGCATGACTCTTTTGTGAAGTGTGGGAGATTTAGTGCCAACGAATGACTTCGTGACAATTTACCGAATAATGACGGCAATTGAATTGCGCAGTGATTTGTGATTGATCTGAACATAAACCATTGCGCCTTTGCCTGCCCTGTCCGCCGTCTCCCTGTTCTGCCGAACTTTCAAACCAATCGGAAACTCACGTCGCATGACCAAAGCCACGAACAACAGCGCTGCGCGAACCGGACTAATATTAGCGGCGCTTGGCGGGCTGATTATTTCATTCGACATTCCGACCATCCGGCTATCGGGCAGCGACGCTTATGCAGCCATGGTTGTGCGCGGCCTGGGCATCGCCATTACCCTGACCCTGGTCGGTCTGCTGGCCCGCCGCTTTCTCGAAACGCCCCCCCGGCCCCTGCGCGACAGAGACTTTATGACGGTCGGTGTGGTTTACGGCATCGGCAATATTCTGTTTACGCTTGCCGTCTTTAATACAACAACCGCCAATCTGTTGTTCATTCTGGCCTTCATCCCAATGATCGCCGCTCTGCTTGGCTGGTTGCTGATTGGCGAGCGCCCAAGCCGTGCCACCTGGACCGCGATCACGCTGACAGTCCTTGGCGTCGCCGTCATCGTCTGGGAGGGATTATCGACAGGCAGCGGCTTTGGCGAACTGGTGACACTAAGCACCGCCTGCATGGTCGCCTACGCCATTGTTCGCACGCGCAAAAGCGGCAAGGATTTATCGCTGTCCCCGGCCATCGGCGGCGCTATTACGGCAATCGCCGCCTTGCCATTCATGCTGCACTATTCCCATTGGCCGCAAGCCCCGGCTTGGCTTCTTCTCGACGGCTTTGTTGTTATTCCAATTGCCAGCTTTCTGCTGGCCCTGGCGCCGCGTTATATTCGCGCCGCGCAGGCCGCGATGTTCTATCTTTTAGAGACCGTGCTGGCGCCGATCTGGGTATGGATTGCATTTTCCGAAATCCCAAGCCAGACAACGTTTATCGGCGGCGCTATCATATTGAGCACCATTATCGCCCACAGCTTGTGGCAGATACGGCGTGCGCGCTAATTCAAAGACTTTCAATTCAAGGAGACCGCCCCTCATGAGTGACACGCCAAATCCCGCCCCCGCCACGCCGCCGCCGCTGGCAATCGACACTGCCCGCATCCCCTTGCGCGAGCGCCCGTCGAGCTACCCCGAACCCTTTGCCAAATGTATGGATAACCGCGACAAGCGCGTGCTGGGCGATCTGTTCGGGCTGAGCAATTTCGGTATCAACCAGACCACGCTGAAGCCGGGCGGCATGTCGTCCCTGCTGCACCAGCACACGCGCCAAGACGAGTTTGTCTATATCCTTGCAGGCGAGCCGGTGCTGGTGACGGATCAAGGAGAGATACAATTGGAACCCGGCATGTGCGCCGGTTTTCCAGCTGGCGGCGTAGCGCATCATCTGGTTAATCGCTCGAATAAAGACGCGGTTTATCTTGAGATCGGCGACCGCACCAAAGGCGATGCCGCCAGCTACCCCAATGACGACATCAAGGCGACAATGGATGAGACCGGCGCCTATGTCTTCACCCATAAGGATGGCCGAGCCTATTGAGGCGGAGTGCCGCCCTCTCCCAGTCCATGAGTTGACGCCGGATCGGTTCAGCTACAAGCTCAAACAGTCTTTGACTTTGAACCTGCGGGAGTTGGCGCGGTAATGACAAAAGCAATACAATCAGCCGAGACTTGTTTGGCAACCTATGGAACTCTTGCACCGGGGCGGGCAAACAACCATCAATTAGCCGATCTGAATGGCCGCTGGCTGACCGGCAAAATTTACGGCCGACTTGTTGAGGCTGGCTGGGGGGCGAAACTGGGATTTCCCGGTTTAATCCTCGATCCAGCTGGGCCCAAGATAGAAGTTTCCGTGTTCATTTCTCCCGATCTACCCGATCACTGGCAGCGACTGGACGAGTTTGAAGGCGCCGGTTATCGCCGTGTCATTACGCAGGTATCCACCGCAGAGGGAGATTTCGACACGTCGATCTATATCGTCGAGCCGCAGACGGACTAAGTTACTGCGGTCAGCAAACCCACCAAACCCCTTGCATTTTTCACCAATTTGCCCTAATGAACCACCTTTCCAGCGGGCCGGCAGGGCATGCCGTGGTCGCTTGGAATGCTTGGGCTGCGCCATACAAACATTGGTCGGGCGCTCCCAACCTCTAAAACCAGCAATGCATTCAATGGGTTAGGATTTCCCTGACTGCTATTTTGATGCGACGCAGGTTGATTGTCCCCTAAGGGACCAGCGCTCATTGGAGCGGAACAGGAGAAGCAAAATGCCCAAAATGAAGACCAAATCCGGTGCGAAAAAGCGCTTTAAGGTAACAGGAACTGGCAAAGTCATGGCCGCAGGCGCTGGCAAACAGCACGGCATGATCAAGCGGACAAACAAGTTTATCCGCAATGCGCGCGGCAAAATGGTGCTGTGCGCTGCCGATGCGAAAATCATCAAGAAATATATGCCCTACGCCAGATAGTCGGCACGCCACTTCTTGACCGGCCGAGCATACCTATATTGGCGCGCATCGGCCCGCGATCACCTTACCAATTCGCTATATCTTTCATCCGTCAAACAATTCACGGAGCACCACTTCCATGGCACGAGTTAAAAGAGGCGTCACCGCCCACGCCAAGCATAAAAAAGTCCTCAAAGCCGCCAAAGGCTTTTATGGCCGCCGCAAAAATACCATCCGCACCGCCAAGGCCGCGGTCGACCGGTCAATGCAATATGCCACCCGCGACCGGCGCGTTAAGAAACGCAATTTCCGCTCCTTGTGGATTCAGCGCATCAACGCCGCATCACGCGAACACGGCCTCACCTATGGGCGATTTATCGACGGGCTGAACAAGGCCGGTATTGAAATTGACCGCAAAATATTGTCCGATATCGCGGTTCACGATGCCGACACCTTTAAAGCCCTGGCCGCCCAGGCCAAGACCGCCGTCGAAGCCGCCGAAAAGCAACGCGCCAAAGCTTGATATTGCGGCCCGTCTCATAAACGGACTGACGGTGTTTTGAGGTTTATGTCAGGTTCAATTGCTTTTTTGCGATGGGCTTAAGGCCTATAGCGCTAGCCCATAAACAATGATGTCATACCGGTGCTCGTCGCCGGTATCCCCTTCGCGCACCTGACTTGATCATTTTCTGTTCAGGTTTTCTCACGGCTCTTAGGAAACACAGCCAAGGGGAAGCGGGATCGCGGGAACAAGCCCCGCGATGACAATTGATATTTAGATTTTTCGTCTTTGAGGGAGTTGACAATAGCTATGGCTGCGAAAAATCAAGATCTGGCAGGCCTGGAAGAATCACTGCTGAAAGATGTGGCGGCTGCTGCCGATCTGGCAACCCTGGACACCGTACGGGTCGGCGCGATTGGCAAAAAAGGCTCGATCTCGGCCTTGATGGCGCAGTTGGGCAAGATGGCGCCCGAAGATCGCAAGAGCTTTGGCCAAAGCGTCAACGGCGTCAAAACAACAATTGCCAAAGCACTCGATGCGCGCAAAACCGCGCTGGAAACCGCCGCATTGGACGCCCGCCTGGCGACAGAGCGCGCCGATATTTCCTTGCCCGTTCGTCCGGGCGCGGTCATGGAAGGACGCATTCATCCGCTGTCACAAGTGCTTGACGAAGTCGTCGAGATCTTCGCCGATCTGGGCTTTGCTGCGGCAGAAGGTCCGGACATTGAAACCGACGAGTTCAATTTCACCAAACTCAACATCCCGCCTGAACATCCTGCCCGCCAGGACCACGACACATTCTATTTTCCTGAGCAGGCCGACGGCTCGCGGCTGGTGTTGCGCACGCAAACGTCGAATGTACAGATCCGCACCATGCTGTCGCAAAAGCCGCCCATTCGCATTATCGCACCGGGCCGGGTGTACCGCATGGATAGCGACAATACCCATACGCCGATGTTCCATCAGATCGAAGGTCTGGTGATCGATGAGACCACTCATATGGGGCATCTCAAATGGGTGCTGGAAGAATTTTGCAAGGCCTTCTTTGAGGTCGATGAAGTCAAAATGCGGTTTCGCGCCTCGCATTTTCCGTTCACCGAGCCGTCCATGGAAGTCGATGTCGGCGCCGAG
This sequence comes from Alphaproteobacteria bacterium, assembly GCA_024279745.1. Taxonomy (GTDB): domain Bacteria; phylum Pseudomonadota; class Alphaproteobacteria; order Rhizobiales; family Hyphomicrobiaceae; genus JAJRRE01. The sequence continues at coordinate 3,210 of JAJRRE010000072.1, read as the reverse complement.
GCCATTGGCAAGCCGGGCGAATGGCTGGAGATTTTGGGCTGCGGCATGACCCACCCGAAGGTGATCGCCAATTGCGGGCTCGATCCGGAAAAATATCAGGGCTTCGCGTTCGGCGTTGGCATGGACCGGCTGGCTATGCTCAAATACGGCATCACCGATTTGCGCCAGATGTTTGCCGCCGATCAACGCTGGCTGAAACATTACGGCTTTAGCGCGTTCGATGTGCCGACGCTGGCCGCCGGCTTGTCGAGCTAGCCGCTGTTGTGCACTAGTGTGCCGGCCATCTGCCTTGCTCCCTGCCCCGGTGCAGGGCGATCTTGACGTTTGCCCTGCCCGCGCAGTCCCGACGAATTGTTATTCGCAAGAAGCCCACTAATGAGCCAAAGAACATGACATTTGCGGCAATAAATTTATCGGTTTCAGTGCTCATGGCTTTGGTCATGAGCGTCTTTCTCATCGGCACCGCGTCATTCATTTTCTTCTATCACGACCGCAAATATGAAGACCTCGATCAGTGGATCGACTACAGCTTTTCGCGCGATACCCTCAAGCATGTGCTGCTCTATTACCGTTTCATTGCCTTCTCAATGCTGATTTTCTACACCTTATTCGTGGTCAATCTGCTGTTGTTTCAGGCCGATGGCGTCGAGGTCTATAAAGAAGGACGGCACGGCGTTATTGCTTCGGCCTTCTTTGCGCTTGACCTTGTAACGCGCGGCGCCCTGTTCGATGTGATGGAGCATTGGGACTGGCATTTAACGCCGCTGTCGATGAACCGCTCGCTGTTCTGGTTCGTCGTTTACTGTTTTGTGTTTCGCATGTTTTATGCGCTGACCTTAATCCGCGTGGTGATTTCCTTTGCCTGGATCTGGACCAAAATCCGCAACGCACGCAAACAATATTACAAAACCCTCGACGACGAACCGCGCTGACTTGGCCCGCCCCGAGCTTAAACTTTAATCGCTAAGCACAAGACGCCATCTACAAAAATCACAACGGACCGCCCCCATGAAATTCACATTGTCCTGGCTCAAAGATCATCTCGACACCGATGCGTCGCTGGATGAGCTGTCCACTGTCCTGTCGTCGATCGGGCTGGAAGTTGAAGGCATTAGCGACCCCGGCGAAAAGCTGGCGCCCTTTGTCGTTGCCAAAATTGTTGCAGCCAAACAGCACCCCGATGCAGACCGGCTGCGGGTGATTCAGGTCGATAATGGATCGGGAAATTTGAGCGAAGTCGTTTGCGGCGCGCCCAATGCTAAAGAGGGCCTGGTTGGGATCTTCGCGCCGCTGGGCTCCTATATCCCCGGCACCGATATGACACTGGAAAAAAAGCCCGTGCGCGGCGTTATCTCCAACGGCATGATGGTATCGGAACGCGAGCTTGAAATTTCCGACGAACATGATGGCATTATCGATCTAGGCGCTGATTACGGCGATAAGCTGGGGCAGAAATATGCCGATCTGTTTGGCCTCAACGATCCGGTATTCGATGTCGGCCTGACGCCGAACCGGCCTGACTGCACCGGCGTGCGCGGCATCGCCCGCGATCTGGCAGCGGCGGGACTTGGCACGCTGAAACCCGAGCCGAAGCCGGGCAACGTTGAAGGCAACAATCCCGTTGAGGGTGACACACCCGTTGAGGGTGACACACCCGTTGAGGGTGACACACCCGTTGAGGGTGACACACCCGTTGAGGGCAATGAGCCCTGCCCCGTAGCTATCAAGTTGAAGCTGCCCAAAGACGCCGCTGACGCTTGCCCGATCTTTGCCGGACGCTATGTCAAAGGCGTCAACAACGGCCCGTCTCCCGCCTGGATGCAAGCCCGGTTGCGGGCGATTGATCTGCGGCCGATCTCGGCGCTGGTCGATATCACCAACTATATCTCGATTGATCGCGGGCGGCCTTTGCATGTCTATGACGCCGATAAATTGCAAGGCGGCATCACCGTAAGACTTGGCAAGGCAGGTGAAACATTTACCGGGCTCGACGGCAAAGACTATGGCGTCGATGACACCATGACCGTCATCGCCGACGATAAAAACGTGCTTGGCCTTGGCGGCATCATGGGCGGCGAGGATACCGGCTGCACGGCGGACACAAAAAACGTCCTAATTGAATCTGCTTATTTCGACCCCATCCGCACCGCCATCACCGGCCGCAAAACCGGCCTTGTTACCGATGCGCGCTACCGTTTTGAGCGCGGCGCCGATCCGGCCTTTGTTGAACCGGGTCTTGATCTGGCGACCAATCTGGTATTGCAGCTCACCGGCGGTACCCCGTCAAAGCGCAAGGTCGCCGGCAAACCGCCGCTGAAGAAACATAAAATCGAGTTCAAGCCGCAGCGCGTTGAAGACCTGACAGGGCTGAAATTAAAGCCCGCTGAGATTGCAGCAATTCTCAACGATCTTGGTTTTAAAACCAGCGGCAAAGGCAAAGTGTGGAAAGTCGACGTGCCAAGCTGGCGCCCGGATGCCCATGGGCCCGCCGATCTGGTTGAAGAAGTTGTACGCATTGCCGGACTGGACCGCGTACCCTCGACACCCCTGCCGCGTTTGCACGGCGTTGCGGCGCCTGTCCTTACCGCCAAACAAAAACGCATTCGCCGCGCGCGCCGCGTGCTGGCTGGACGCGGTCTGGTTGAAGCAATCACCTGGTCGTTTATCCCGCGCGCTCAGGCGCAGCATTTTGGCGGCGGCGACGAAAAGCTGACCCTGGCCAATCCGATTTCGATTGAGATGTCGACCATGCGGCCCAGCCTGCTGCCCGGCCTGCTATCAGCCGCCCAGCGCAATCTCAATCACGGCGCATCGGACCTTGCTTTCTTTGAGATGGGCCAAACTTTTCACGGCGAGAAACCCGAAGATCAGCTCATGGCTGCCAGCGGTATTCGCGTTGGCACCGCACGGCTTCACGGCGCTGGACGGCACTGGGAGGGTGCCACTAAGCCAGTTGATTTAATGGATGCCAAAGCCGACGTTATGAGCGTGCTAGCAGCGCTCGGACAAGACGCTGGCCGCGCCCAGGTCTCGCGTGATGCGCCTGATTGGTATCACCCTGGCCGCTCCGGCGTCGTGCGGCTTGGACCCAAAATCGTGCTGGCGCATTTTGGCGAAGTCCATCCGCGCACCTTGGCTGAGTTCGACATCAGCGGTTCGGTTGTCGCCTTTGAGATTTTCCTCGACGCACTGCCCAAGGCGCGGAAAAAG
>JAJRRE010000071.1 GCA_024279745.1 Alphaproteobacteria bacterium | reverse complement strand
TTTCTCCAAAAACTCATCAACTGTAAATGCAGCTCCGTTAAAGCCCTCCAAAGCGGTGCCCATACGAATATAGCCGTAACCAGTATGGGGCTCTGTGGGCTTAATGCCGAATAATACCAGTTTGCCGGTGGCGGCAACTTTAGTGGCCCTAAGAACAGCTTCCACGAACCGTTCTTCGTCCTTGATAACATGGTCCGACGGCATGACTACCAATATGGCAGAGGGATCATCAGCAATAGCTGCTAATGCGGCGACCGCGATGGCCGGGGCGGTATTGCGCGCCACTGGCTCCAATATTATCGCTTTGGCCTCGATTTTGGATCTTTCCAATTCTTCGCGAACTAAAAAGCGATGATTGTTATTGCAAAGCAAAATCGGTGCAGCGAAACCTGCATCAGTATTAAGGCGCGCAAGAGTGGCGCCAAGAAAGCTATCGTCCTGTTCGCTGAAGAACCGAATAAACTGTTTGGGATACATGGCGCGTGAAAGAGGCCATAGCCGTGTACCGCTGCCGCCGGAAAGTATCACAGGATAGATCGAGGTCATGGTCTCTTTTTTCGCTTTGTATCCAGGTACGGTGATTGCGCGATAGCGCTCAATTGGTCGCTGTGCTTCACCGCATCATGAGGAGTGTTGTATTTGATGACGCGCGTAGGATCGGATGTGCAAGTCAGGTGTTGGCTGCACGCAACGCAAGTGTGAACAAAAATACTCAAAAACTCAAACCAGGTATAAAACGGGCCGTAAAGCCGCATTCAGTATTTGCGCTTCAGTCGAGGCTAACAAAGGCCTGGCGCGATCTCAATTTTCCGGCAGGCACGCGCCGGTTTGCAACATAGCGACGCGGTTTAGCCATGCCGCAGCTCACCAGGATTAGCGCTGCATTAATTTTTCCCGCAACGAGCGCAATGTTGCGTTGCTGGATTTGTCCTCACCGTTCGCTTCAGTTGGCTGCGGGGTGGGCGTGCGGCGCAGGCTGTTACCATCTTTGCGCAACAGCGAACTACGGCGCAGCGACGGGGGCGCAGGTTCCACAGGCGGGGCAATGGTTTCGCTCTGGCGTTCGCTGGTTTGGCGCCCTGCGGCATGATCTGTTGCCAGTTTCCGCAAGCCAGACTGTGGCGGCGTGATCGGTTCGCCATAATTGCCAGTTCGTTGAACTGGAGCTTGCTCTGCCGGATTTGCGCGAAGAGTAGACTTTGGCTGTGGAGGTTGCGCATTCTGATCGGCAATTGTTTTTTTCGTGCGCTCATCATTTTCAATCGCATCAATCATCATGGCGGTGGCTGCGTTCTGCTCGTCGCAGGCGCCGCTACCAGAGGTGCGCCAGCGTTCCACGACTTCGTCCAAGAAGGCTTCATCGCCGACGGAGGTTTGCCACATTTCAGAGAAGCGAGCGGTAGAGCTGCGTGGCAGATGTTCTTTTTTCATTTCGTCAAACCGAATACGTACCGGCAAGGTTACGCCGTCGCCAAAGGCAATGGCCTCGCGCTGGCCAAGTGCCGACAAGAATTCAAGCAGGCCTGAACCGGTATCGGAAATGGCCGAGCTGACAATCTCCTGGTCGCGATCATTGGACATGCGTAGCGCAAATACCGTATTGCATTGCGACAAAATTGTAGGATCAATTTCGGCCGGGCGCTGGGTTACGATGCACAAGGACGCTCCATATTTGCGGCCCTCTTTGGCGATCTTGGCAATGGCGCGTTTGCATGGCTCAAAACCTGCGCTGGGATTGGCCGGCACATAGCGATGTGCTTCTTCGCAAACAAGCGTCACCGGTACTTTGCCGTCGCTCCATAGAGCAAAGTCAAAAGCCATGCGGCAAACGAGCGAAACCACAACATTGACTACGCTGGTTGGAATGCCGGTAAGCTCTAGAATGGTAATTGGCTTGTCATTAACCGGCACCCGGAAAATACGCCCCAATACTTGAGCCATGGAATCATAAACGGTCATTTGGCCGAACATGAAGGCATAGCGCGGATCTTGCGTGATGGTTTCAATGCGGGTTTTTAATGAGCGATAAGGTGACAGATCGCGTTTGTTTTCCAGTTTGCCCATGCGCTCGTCGATGATCATCGTCAGATCGGAAATGCGGTACGGCACCGGTGTATCGACTGTGTATTTTCCCGGGTCGAGAATGGAGCGGCGCAACGACTGGCTTTCTTTGGCGCGGCCCGTCGAGTAGCGGCTTTTCACAATCGGGATCAGTTCTTGCAGAATTTCCATCTCGGGCTTGCGGCGCTCCGGCTCGCCAAGCAACACCTCAACCAATTCTTCGAACGTGAGTAGCCAGTAAGGCAGATGCATATTGCGCGGCGAAACCACTTCGCCCCATTCGGGGAAAGCTGTCGAATATTCGTTATGCGGGTCGAGCAGTACAATATGTGCCGCTGGATTTTTCTCCAATATCGCCCGCAGAATAAGCGCCGTTGTACACGATTTACCAGTACCGGTTGTGCCCAAAATGGCGAAATGCTTGCCCAGCAGGTCATCGACCCGGACCATTGCAGGGATTGTGCTGTCCTGGCGAATATTGCCGACGCGAACCGAGCCGTCCTCTTTGCTGGAAAATGCCATTTCCAATTCGCTGTGCGAGGCGACACAAACCCGGTCACCGAGCGAGGGATAAGACGTCACGCCGCGGTTGAATTTATCCGGCACGCCATGCTCATTCTTCCACAACTCGCCAACCAGGCCCAATTCGGCGATCCAAATTTCATTTTCGCCTTCCTGCTGGGCAGGAACCGGAACACTCAATGCAGAAACAATGGCTAGCACAATTGTGTTTGCGGTGCTGATGCCGAGCAAGGTTCCCATTTCAGG
>JAJRRE010000070.1 GCA_024279745.1 Alphaproteobacteria bacterium | reverse complement strand
TTTCATCGCCCTGACCGGCGACATGACCAACAAACAACGGCGCGAAACCGCGCTGCGGGCCTGTGCCATCGCGTTTTGTATATTGGGCATGTTCGCGCTGGTTGGCGATTGGCTGCTGGTCAAACTGTCGATCACCTTGCCAGCCTTTCGCATTGCCGGGGGATTACTGTTGTTCTGGACGGCTTTCGAAATGCTGTTTGATCTGCGGACCCAGCGCAAATCGGCGACCACAGACACCGCCGTTACCCAGGACCACATCAAAAACATCGCCGCCTTCCCACTCGCCATTCCGCTGATTGCCGGTCCTGGCTCAATTACCGCGACCTTACTATTGGCAGGCCGGACGCAGGGCGATCCCAAAATGATGGCGGTTCTATTCGCCGTCATCGGCGCCATTGTACTGGTTTGCCTGTTGCTGTTCCTGGTCGCGGAGAGATTCGATAAAGCGCTGGGCGTCACCGGCAATGTCGTGTTATCACGGTTGCTGGGGGTCCTGCTTGCTGCCCTGTCGGTGCAATTTGTCATCGACGGCATTAAAGGCGCTCTGGCCGGCTAGACCCAGAACTTGCTAGACTCAGAACCCGTTTCAGAACCGGTTTGTCATGCCAGTTTCAATGCTTGTTGACAGTGAAGGTCGGGGAGGCTCAATCGATTAGTTCATAGTCAAAGTCATAGAAATGGGCGCCATCCTCGATGCGTATGACCATGGTGCCGCGCAAACCGCTCAGGGCGCCGCTGCCTGAATCGGGCACGACTTCCAGAACCAGTCGATCAGCACCGTTGTCCATTATGCCAAAATGCTGCAGGACAAAACTGCCCTGCTTGCCATCCAGCGTGCCATTTACCTGCTCGATGGCGACATAGCCTGCCGAACCTTTGACCGGCGTCATCGCGCTCAGCATCTCGCCCCTGCTGGTTGCACTCAACGCCCCATGAAAGGTTTTATCGATCGACATGCGGCCAAGCATGATGTCGTCGGCGCCGGTGGCCGTGCACTCCAGCGGCTTCAGTGATACGTCAAACCCACCAGTAGCGTTCATGGCAGACCTCCCATTGAACTGGTTGAACAAGACAAAGACCCAGAACCGTCAGGCTGCTGGGTCTTTGAATTATATATCACACTATCCAAAAACTTCTTATTGCAAATCGCGCTAGCGCAGATAAGGCAGCGGATTAACCGGCTTGGAGCCCTTGCGCAATTCAAAGTGCAATTGCGGGCGGTCCACTGTTCCAGTCTTGCCAGCTTTCGCGATCACCTGACCACGGCGAATTCTATCACCGCGCTTGACCAACAGCGAATTATTATGAGCATAGGCCGTCACCCAATTATTATCATGGCGCAACAAGATCAATTTGCCATAGCCTTTCAGCTCACTGTCGGCATACACTACAACACCATTTTGAGCCGCCTTGACCGTTGTCCCCATGGGAACCGATAGATTAATGCCGTCATTATGAGTGCCATCATTGCGTGGGCCGAATTTGGAGATCACCTTGCCACTGACGGGCCAACGGAAACGATCCGCCGCTTTGCGTTTGGATGCCGGCGACAGGGCCGCAATCTTGGTCCGTTGTCCACGCCGATCTGTGGCCACTTCGTTGCGGCCAGGATTGATCTTGCGAATACCTGGCGCGGCATTTGCGGCGCCATCATTGCGCAAGGAGGCCATTTTCCTAGGGGCTTTCCTTTGGGAATAGCGCGCTGTACTAACCACGCGCGGGGCCGAACGACTGGTCACTCGCCTGGAACCGCTTGCAACCGCAGTGCTGCCAGCACCGGGAATAACCAGGCTTTGTCCCGGACGTAACCGCCGCGGATTAACGTCAGGATTTGCTGCTACCAATTGCGCCGTGCGCAGCCCATGCTGGCGTGCAATCCGGTATAGCGAATCGCCAGAGCGCACAGTGTATTGAGCGCCTTCATCGCTGAGACCAGCAGAACCGGTCATTGCTGCATCAGACCGAGACGGCTCGATGCGCGAAGAAGCTGTGCGATAAGATGTGTTCTCTGCAGACGACGCTCTGGAAGACAGGGCTCTTGAAGACGGGGCTGATTGCGCCGCTGCATCGCCCGACATTGGCACACTCAAAGTTTGGCCCGGGCGGATCATCGGCGAGCGCAATCCGTTCGCACTCATTAAAGCAGCAACTGAAACGCTATGACGACGGGACAACCCATATAGCGTATCGCCGCGCTCGACGGTGATTACGCTGGCGGTGCGCTCAAGTTGCGGGCGTTTGATCCCGGTTCGCTCTATATCTGGTCTGGCGCCCAATCCAGCGCGCTGCTCGCGCGGCAAAGACGACAACATCCGCGGTTTGCGCGTGGCTGGAACGTCATCAAGGCGCGAAGAGCGCACATCATTACTATTTTGTTGATAGCTATCAGGTGCCGAGCCGCTCGCCGTACGCAAACGCGCGCGCCGCTGGGCCACAGCCGTACGGGCATCACTGGAATAACCGCGATCATAAGCAGCGCCAGCTGATTTAGCGCGCGGGTAACTTTCACCCAAACGGCCAGCTGGAGCGGACGCCGCAGAAGCCATCGGCTCAGACGGCGTCAAGCCGGAACTGGCTGGCAACGCGCCCGTCGGCCCATCGGAATTATTATAGCTGTATTTGCCAAGATCGAAGCGCGAAACATCGGCGCTACACCCACCAAGACCCAACACAACACCAAAAACCGCACTCACAGCGGTTAAACGTGCGACACGGTTTTTCATTACATAATTACTTTGATTACTTAACATTGGTACACCTCTACACCTTGCGCTAAGGGTAACCTGTTAAGCATTAACGAGGCATTAACGCTCAGCCTGGTCCGCACTTTTATCGCCAAATTTTTCATTGTCGCTGTTTCAATCCCAAAGCCTCACCACCGCGCTTGGGCGCATGTCGGCTCACTAATCGGCTGAATTCTACCCTCACGGCAATTGCAAAAAAACATTGCCGCCACTTGCCTTAGCTTACCCAGTTAAGCTTTGATTGTGGGAGCATGACGGCAGCACTTGGGCATTATTGCGATCTGCTCCGAGGGATTGGGAATAAGACCTGGACGGCCCCGCAGCGGGAACCAAAACACGGCAGCTCACCAAGTGGCGCACAGCAAACATCACAATTCACACCGCACTGCTCGCAGTGAAGAAGGCGACAGACCGACTGCCACTCTTTTGTGCAAAGTTAACTCAGGGCCGTTTTCAATCCGTCGATAAAATCGTGGCGGGTCAGATCGGGGTGCAGCGGTGTGACCGAAATATAGCCGTCATATACGGCGCGCAGATCGGTACCTTCGGGCGGATTAGACCGTTTGCGCTCATAATCAAACCAATAATAGGCATTGCCCCAGGTATCACTGCGCTCTTCGACGCCGAGCAGATTTTGGTCGCGCACACCTTGCCGTGTAATCTGAATGCCTTGCACGTCTGACGGCTCTCGGTCGGGGAAGTTCACATTCATCAACACCTGATCGGGCCAATCGGCTTTGAGCAAATGCGACACCAGCCCAGGACCATGTTCGAGCGCCGCGTCCCATTTCACTTTGCCAGTGCCGTCAAAGCCGACTGCCAGGCTCATGGCGATGGAGCGAAAACCCAATGTTGTCCCCTCCAGCGCGCCCGCCACAGTGCCCGAATAGGTCACGTCGTCGGCGATATTGGCGCCGCGATTAACCCCCGACAATACTAATGTCGGCTGATGGTCCTTCATCACATGGCGTTTGGCCATGATCACGCAATCAGTCGGTGTTCCGCTCACAGCAAATACTTTATCTTCCAATTGGCGGCAGCGCAGCGGCTCATGCAGGGTCAGCGAATGGGACGCGCCGCTTTGCTCGCGCTCGGGCGCCACCACCCACACATCCTTGGTCAGTTTTAGCGCAATGGTCTGCATGACCTTCAG